>JAGOEF010000010.1 GCA_017997855.1 Bacteroidales bacterium | reverse complement strand
CCAGCAGGGCATCGATGGCAGCCGTAACAAACGACAGAAAGTTATTGTATGCGCCGGCATCGGCATTGCGTAAGCTGCACCACTGCATAAATCGGTTAAAATCGGCGCAAAACGTTAAAACAACAGGGGCCTGTTTAACCATGGGCTGATTGAAATGACAGGGAGCCAGTTGCTCTTTAATGGACGGATCGGTGGTAACCACAATACTGTAAACCTGCATATTGCCGGTTGTAGCAGCCCTCGAAGCCGCCTCTAGCACCGACTTCATCACTTCGGCAGGAATGCTGTCGGTCTTGTATTTACGTATCGAACGGTGTTCAAAAATTTCTTTTACCATGGGCGGTCTGTTTAAGCATCGATATTGGCATAGGTAGCATTGGCTTCGATGAATTCCCGGCGTGGAGGAACTTCATCACCCATCAGCATCGAGAATATACGGTCGGCTTCCAGTGCATTTTCGATGGTTACCTGCCGCAGAGTACGGTGTACCGGGTTCATGGTGGTATCCCAAAGCTGCTCGGCATTCATTTCGCCAAGACCTTTGTAGCGTTGAATATGCACACCCGAATCGTTGCCATCTTTTGTAATTTCTTCGATAATCTGCTTGCGGTCGGTTTCCGTCCATGCGTACTTTTCGAACTTACCCTTTTTAATGAGGTACAAGGGAGGTGTGGCAATATAGAGGTTTCCGTTTTCGATCAGGGGTTTCATATAGCGGAAGAAGAAGGTCATAATCAGGGTGGTGATATGGCTGCCATCGACGTCGGCATCGGTCATGATTATGATTTTAAAATACCTGAGCTTTTCGATATTTAAGGCTTTGCTGTCTTCGTCGGTACCAATGGTAACCCCAAGCGCAGTATAGATGTTTTTGATTTCTTCGCTGTCGAACACTTTGTGTTGCATTGCCTTTTCGACGTTCAGGATTTTACCCCTGAGGGGAAGAATGGCCTGAAATGTTCTGTCGCGGCCCTGTTTGGCAGTTCCACCTGCAGAATCACCTTCCACCAGAAACAGTTCACATTTTGCGGGATCACGGTCGCTGCAATCGGCCAGTTTTCCGGGAAGACCGCTACCTCCCATTACATTTTTACGCTGCACCAATTCACGGGCTTTACGGGCAGCGTGGCGGGCTGTTGCGGCCAAAATTACTTTCGAAACAATGGTTCTGGCATCTTTTGGGTTCTCTTCAAGATAATTTTTCAGCATCACGCTCACAGCCTGATCTACCGAAGCACTTACCTCAGAGTTACCCAGCTTGGTCTTGGTCTGACCTTCGAACTGGGGCTCCTGCACTTTCACCGAAATAACGGCAGTAAGACCTTCGCGAAAGTCATCGCCATTAATCTCAAATTTAAGTTTACTGAGCATTCCTGATTCATCAGCATAGGCTTTTAGGGTACGGGTTAAACCACGCCGGAAACCGGTTAGATGGGTGCCCCCTTCGATTGTATTAATGTTATTCACATAGGAGTGAATATTTTCGTTGAATGAGGTATTGTATTGCAGGGCAATTTCAACGGGGACATCGTTTTTGTCGGTCACGATATGGATAACATTATCAATTAGCCTTTCGCGATTATCGTCGAGATACTCAACGAATTCCTTAAGTCCTTCTTCGGAGTGAAACACTTCTGATTTATGCTTACCGGTCTCGTCTTTTTGGCGTTCATCAATCAGGGTCATCATAATACCCTTGTTGAGATACGAAAGTTCACGTAAGCGTGAAGCAATTATATCGTAATGATATTCGGTCGTTATAAAAATACTGTCGTCGGGGAGAAAATTAACCAGTGTACCGGTTTCCTTCGAACTACCTACTACCTTAACATCGTAAAGCGGTTTTCCCATTTCATACTCCTGCTGGTAAATATTCCCGTCGCGGAATACGTTAACGGTAAGGTGCGACGAAAGTGCGTTTACGCAAGAAACCCCTACTCCGTGCAAACCGCCCGAAACCTTGTAACTGTCTTTATTGAATTTTCCTCCGGCATGCAACACGGTCATAACTACTTCCAGGGCAGAACGGCCTTCTTTTTCGTGCATATCGACCGGAATACCACGACCATTATCCTTAACACTTACTGAATTATTCTCATGAATAATAACATCAATGGTTGTACAATAACCTGCAAGGGCTTCGTCAATTGAGTTATCAACAACTTCGTAAACCAGATGGTGCAGACCTTTTACACCAATATCGCCAATATACATTGCCGGCCTTTTGCGCACTGCTTCGAGACCTTCGAGCACCTGAATACTATCGGCAGAATAATTGCCATTTCCATTACCGTTCCCATTCGCATTTACAGGCAAGGAATCTTCCTGTAATTTTTCTAACTCGCTCATTTTCAATTAGTTTTATTTTTTGCAATTTGCTTACGCAAAGTTATCATTTTTAGTAAGATAAAATACCGTAAAAACATCAGATTTACGTGTATTTATCAACAAATTACATAATGTTTTGTTAATGAAAACATGAAAAACATTTGTAAAAAAAGGCCGGAAGCAATCAGCTTGTCCGACCTGCAAATAAACCCGTATTACAAACTAAAAAGAATAGGTTAGCCCCAGCATAACATTAAAACCATGGGCACGGTAGCCATCCCATATATAGTATTTTTGCGCTGCAATATTATTCAGGTAAATAAAGCCACTAAAATTTGATGCAATCTTATATTCGGCATTCAGATTAATATCGAAAAACGGTTTCATCTTAAAATGGTCGTCAGCATCAACCGCGTCGGGATTCTTAGTCCAGCGGGTACCCGTAACGTAAACACCGGCCCCAAAACTCAGTTCTTTATTGAACTGGTATCTTGCAAACAGGTTCACATCGAAGTTGGGCATATGCCAGGGTTTATCTTCCGACTTAATATAACTGTACCAGTAGTAATGCCCATTCAGGAAAACATTGAGTTTATCGTTTGCAGCGACCACAATTTCACCATAGCCGCTGAAGCGTTCCACGTTGCTGTAAACCGTAGTAAATTTATTTTTTAATTCCGATGCAGTATCGATTACATAGAAATACATATTATCAATTTTCGAGTAATTGCCTTTCAGGTTAAAGCGAATTTTCCGGTCAATATTTCCTTTAATACCCAAATCAATAATCTGAGCATAATTGGTGGGTTCAAGCATCAATCGGTAGCTTGTGTACGGATTTTCGAAACCGGCTCGTTCCAGATCATTAAATTGGAGGTTACCCCTGAATGAAGCATACGGTATCAGGGTATTGCTGATATTATGCTGGATTAATACATCAGGGTAGAGATGATAGCGCGACGAATCGCCCGAAAATTCTCCGGTGCCATTCACGCCGAGTCTGATTTGCCATTGCTTATCGTTTAACTGCACATAAGGTCTGAATGATGGAACGATCCATGATGAATCGATAATGTTGGTTTTATACAAAGTAAATTCGACATCTGCCCCCACATTGAGCTTTTTTACAGCTTTGTTCATGTTGAGGTCGATACCAAAATAATGTTGATGTGTGGTATCGATGGCTTTCAGATATCGGTAATCAAGCATAAAGTCATAATTCAGCTCATTTTTACCGGTATTGTTTGAATTTACACCGGCATTGATACCAAAAACATTATAGCGTTGTTTCTCCATATCGGTCCTAATCAATGGAATATCAACAACATCAATGAGCGATGGATTTACCCCGTAAAAATAATCCTCTCGGCTGGCAAACGATATATTCGAAAACAGCGTGGACTTAGTTAAGAATTTCTTTCCATATAAGCGGATGTCGTTATCGTTATAACCGGCATATACTTTTTGATCGATTGAATTGTTAATTTTCCCGTGGGCCGAATGATGCCGGGCAAAAGCACCCAAAGAATAATCCTTCGACCTCAGGTTGTGGTAGTTGGCTTCGATATAAGGCGACAGATAATTACCAAAACCCAGCTTAACCCAGCCGTTGTCGAGGGGTGCCAGGGGTTCCGGCTTCAGGTCGGCTGCCTGCAGTGGTGCAGGGGAAAAACTGGTTGGATATTGCACCGAAAACACCGAATACTCAAACCTGGGCTGCACAACCACCGTATCGATAATCACCGGGATGGGTTGAATACGGTTGGCATCTTTTATCGATGGAGTATATTCGTTATAGATGGTCATGTCACCCATATCTATGGGTTCAGTATCGCCATCTTTAGTTTGCGCTGCTGCGCTCAGCGAAAGGCTTAAGCCTGCCACAACGGCTAAAAAACATTTGTATTTCATTGGTATTCGGTTGTTTTTCGTTAACACAATGCGCCCCGGGTTTTCGGTTGGGGATTGCTGTATTCCCATATTTTCGAGATGTTCAAAACTCATAATGCAGTGCTTTTGTGTTTCAGTAAGTTTTTAATTCTGTTTGTTCTCACCTTCCACGGGTTCTTCGGTCGGTCCAATCAGGTTTTCGTATCCGTCGTTACCCCCGCCCATATCGATTTCCATTTTCAGAAATTTCTGGGTTTGCTCTTCCGATTTTTCCATTTCGGTAATTTCGGCAAGTTTGGTAAACGCTTCGTCCTTTATACCATCTTTGTCGTCGGTGTAGTTATCGAGAACCGATTTCAGGGTATGCTTGGCCTGAAACAAATCGTTTCGCTGGAGGAAGATATCGGAAAGTAAAATAAAGCTCTTGGCCAGCCAGTAACGGTGGGGAGAACTCATCTGGGCAAACTCGTAAATCATGTTTTCGGCCAGTGTATCCTGTCCGATCTTCAACTGAATTTCGGCCATGCGATAGCGCGCTTCGGCACCTTCGTATGATTTCACCTCGGTGGCCAGACTCGAGAAAATATTGTACGCCTGCATCCACTGTTTCAGGTTGTAACGTGCTTTCGCCTCATCGTAGCGGGCTTCACGTATCATTTCGTCGGTAACCTTGTCGGTACCAATCAGTAACTGAGAAGCCAACACCACATCGTCCCATTTCTCAAGAAGGTAGTTGCAGCGGAGTACGCCCAGACGGGCTATCAGCACATTGCTCTTGTTCTGCGAAACCTGATTGAGTTTGGTGTAAAAAACAAGGGCTTTGGCGTAGTTTTTATCAAGGAAATGGAGCGAAGCAGCTTTCAGGGTACTTTCTTCGGTGTACATGCCGGTGGGTGCATTGGCAACAATTTCGTAGCTGGGCAGTGCTTCAGCCGGTTTCTTAAAATAATTCAATAATTCGGCAGTATAAAAATGGGCTTCCACCGAATACACTCCTTTGGGGAATTTTTCGAGATACTTTTTGAGTGCATCAAGAGCTTTTTCGTATTCCTGATTTACATAGAGGCGTTGAGCTGACAAAAACATCAGGGAATCCTGCTCGTTCATGCTAACCACCATATCACCACCCTGCGAGTTGGCATAATCAACCCAATTTTCGGTTTGATTCAGTTCGATGTAAATGGTTTTAATCATGTCTTTTGCTGAGCGGGCCTCATCGCTGTTGGGATACTGGGCAATCAGATTTTTATAAGTTTCCAGGGCTTCAGGATATCGTTTCTGGTCGAAATAAATGGTTCCCAAATCGGAAAGTGCCGGTTTTACCATTGCAGCACCCTGATAGTTATCTATTACAATTTTATAAAAAGCAATTGCAGAATCGGGCTGATGTAGCATAGTGTTGTAGGTTCGGGCAATTTCAAAATTGGCAAACCCTGAATAACTTGAATTGGGGTATTCGTTCACCAGTTTGCGCAGCGACCACAATTTTTCCTGATGGCGTTTTTGTCCGCCATAACCCAGAGCCATCTGATACATGGCATAATCAGCATCAAAAACACCGAGCATTGCTGACTTCTTATAATAATCGGTAGCCGATTCAAACTGTTTGGTTATAAAGTAACAATCGCCTATTCGGTTCATGGCATCGTTGTACACCCTGTCGGGTTCACCTTCGAATTGCTTTTCGTATTTACGGAACCAGTTACCAGCATTCTGATAGTCTTTCTTTTTAAAATATGCATAACCCAGGGTATAGTGTGCCAGCGTAAACTCATCAAGGTTAACAGCGCCTGAGGTCTCAACAAATTGCTTATAGAGAGCAATGGCATCATCGTATTTCTGCTGGCGGTAGCATACTTCCGCTTTCCAGTAATCGCACAGTGCTTTAATCTGCGGATCGTATTGCTTGTATTTTAGGGATTTATCAAAATAGACGACGGCATTATCGTAATGCAGGTCAATAAGGTGTTCCAGACCGCGCAAATAGGCAATACGCTGGTAGGCCATTTCGATTTTTGGCGGTTTCGACTTCATTTTATCCATAATATTCAGCGCGTCCTGATAGTTTTTGGTGGTCAGAAAGGCCTGTAACATGTAATCATACACCTCATCAACACGCTTCGATTGCGGATATTCGTTCAGAAATGTATTAAACGCATTCAGGGCTTCGTTAAATGGCGAAAGGTCGAGTTCAAACGAAATTTTCGCATAATTGAACAGGGCATCTTCGCGAATGGCCTGATTTTGTTTTCCTTTCGATGCTGTACCGAAAGCCAGTTTTGCATCTTTCTTGCGATTCAGCTTAAGATAGCAATCAGCCAGATGGTAGGCTGCATTCTGCGTCAGGGTATCTTCGGCTCCAATGGTCGATTCAAAATAACCGGCGGCTTTATCGTAACGTCCGCTTTTGTAATAGGCATACCCTAACTGGTAGGCATCCTGATCGGGTTTTTCTCCTTCGGTTGAATAACTGTTTTCGAGATAGGGAATGGCTTCGGCATACTTACCGGTACGGTAATAGGCTTCACCAATAATACGGTTTACTTCAGCCAGTCGTTCGTTGTTCTCCATTTTCAGCACTTTCGGAGCGTAGGCAATTATTTCGGGGTATTTCTCCTGCATGTAATATATCTGCGTGATGTAATACGGAACTATGGCAGCAAACCATTCGTGGTTTTCGAGTTTCTGAAATCCCAGAAGCGCTGTTTGGTACTGACCATTCATGTACTTAATATGCGAGTAGAAATATTCACCCAGCGGAGCATAAAAAGTTTGCCCGTCTTTTATCTCATAAAATGCCTTGGCCGCTTTATCATAGTCTTTTCGGGCATAATGACAATAACCCGATTTAAAGAAGTATTCCCCGTTCTCTTCGGGTGTTAAACTTAAGCGATCGACCTGTTCATACCATTTCAGTGCATTGGGATATTTCTTTTTCAGAAATTGGTAATTCCCCATCTGAAAACCGGCGTCGTTCACATTGTAGCTTTCGGGGTGCTCCCTGATAAACTGTTCAATGAGGTATTCCGCATCTTTGTTAAACAGCTTGAGTGCACACATCGATGAATAATACAGGGCATCGTCTTTATACACTGAATATTCATTCCCGGGATTGTTCGCAAAGTCTTCGAACATTTTCTGGGCAGCCCCGTAATGACCTTTATCGTAGAGTTGTTTCGCCGTCGAAAAGCGGTCATCAGGCTGTTGAAATATTTGTGTGGACTGCGCTGCAATATCAGCCAACGATAAAAATGAAAACAGCACGATAATTAATGTCTTGACATTCATAGTTTTATACATAAAAATTTAATACACTTTCGGCATTTTAAACAAAAAATAAAATTACTACTATTAGTTGGGCTGCACCTGTGCAGCCTAATGTTTTAATTAACAGGGTTTTGTTTATTTCTAATCGGTAGTTGCAACAAAATAACGACATAATTCCGATAGGTTTGTATCTGAGTAAATAACGCAACTGAGATTATAAAAATTGCTGTCATCAATATGAACGAAAACACACAAATTCAACTGCGGGATGTTTCGATAGCCCACGACGACATTCCGGTTCTCGGTAATGTCAATTTAACCATTAATCCATCGGAGTTTGTTTACATCATCGGGCGTGTCGGGAGCGGTAAGTCAAGCCTGCTTCGGGCGCTCTATGCCGACATACCGCTGCTTAGCGGAAGTGCACTAGTTTTGAATCATGAACTTTCGTCAATAAAAAATTCCGAAATTCCGCAACTGCGCAGGCAAATCGGAATGGTTTTTCAGGATTTTCAGTTACTCAGCGACCGAAATGTCAGAGAAAATCTGTTGTTTGTACTTAAAGCTACCGGCTGGAAAAATTCAACCGAAATCGAAGAGCGCATCAAAGAAGTGCTGCGTCAGGTTGACATGACCGAAAAAATAAACAAGAAACCGTTTGAGTTGTCTGGCGGAGAACAACAACGGGTAGCCATTGCCCGTGCTATTCTCAACAACCCTCCCCTTATTTTTGCCGATGAACCCACAGGCAACCTCGACCCCGAATCAGCCGAGAGCATCATGAATATTTTGCTCGAACTCAACCGCTCGGGTAAAACCATAGTGATGGTAACCCATAATTACACCATTCTTAAAAAATATCCTTCGCGTACCATACTCTGCGAAAACGAAATGATTCGCGAAATGCCCCAGAACGAAGCTTTCGATTTAAGCGACTTTTAATCCCGCCTGGTTTTAATAAAAAAGGCTGCCCTCGAAGCAGCCTTTTTTATTGTTTTGCACATTGTTAATGCAGCAGCATCGCTTGCAAATAATATACTCCTGCACCGGCAAGATAACCAATGAGAGCAAGTAGAGATATTTTTTTCAGGTACCATATAAAGTCAATCTTTTCGAGACCCATCGCGGCAACACCGGCTGCAGAACCAATAATAAGAATACTACCTCCGGTTCCGGCACAATACGCCAGAAATTCCCAGAACAATCCATCCTGAACAAAGTTGGCAGCATAACCCACAGCTCCTGCGGCTTCAATGGGGTACATACCCATTGCACCGGCAACCAGAGGCACATTATCGACAATCGAAGACAAAATACCAATAGCAATATCAATCAGGAATATGTTACCTAAATTGTTATCGAGCCATCCGGCAAGCAGATAGAGATGTCCGGCACTTTGCAGTGCTGCAACAGCCGTAAGAATTCCTAAAAAGAATAATATCGTTGGGGTATCAATACGGCGGATAATTGCCATAACCGAAAGTTTGCGCTTGCATTCGTCTCCTTTACGGCGGTGCATTATTTCGGTGGTAATCCATAATATACTTAAGCCAAACAACATCCCCATGTAGGGCGGCAGATGGGTTACGGTTTTAAACACCGGCACAAAAAGCAAGGCTGCTACCCCGATTATAAGTATCAGTAATTGTTCGCGGGGCGATGTCAGTTCATGCCCGCTGTCAACACAGGCTTCTTTAGGTCGGGTAACGTGACCTTTCATTGTGAATGAAAGAATCGCCAATGGGATAACCATGGTAACGAGACTCGGTAGAAACACCCGTGTGATAATGGCTACGGTAGTAACCTGTCCTCCAATCCATAACATAATTGTGGTAACATCACCAATGGGCGACCATGCTCCTCCTGCATTGGCGGCCAGCACCACCATACTGGCATAGAACCAGCGGGTATGTTTATCATCGATGAGTTTACGCAGCAAAGCAACCATAACAATGGTAGTTGTAAGGTTATCGAGTGCAGCCGACATGAAGAAAGTGATAAAGCTGGTAATCCATAGCAGCTTCACCTTGTTGGTTGTCTTGATTTTATCGGTTATTACCTTGAAACCTTCATGCTGGTCAACAATTTCAACAATCGTCATTGCACCCAGCAGGAAAAAGAGAATCTGGGCAATTTCGACGACATGATGCTCCAACTCGTGACCCACAAAGTGAACCACATCACCGCCTTCGCCATGACCCCAGTTGGGACTGAAACCCAGACCAAGAACCACATCGGCGCTCAAAATGTAAAGCACCCAGCATAAAACACCAACAAGCAGCGCCGATGCTGCCTTATCAACTTTTAGCGGATGTTCCAAGGCTATTGCTGTATACCCCAGAACAAAAACCACCACCATTAAAATAAAAATACTCATAAGCTATTCGTTTTAATTTATTACAAATATAAAAGCCTAATTGGTAATTAAAAGTGATTTACCCTATGCCCGGATGAGGTAATTAAAAAACAGCTGTCAACATTTTTATTGGCACGTACCTGTGTTAACGAATTAGCAACTGTTTGGTAGAATATTTAAAAGCGCTTACAAAACCATGCTGTTAAACATAATTTCACAAACGCTTTAATTAAGGCCTAATAAATTTTATTCTTCCGCCTGAAGTGTAGCAGTGTTTTCGGCTTCGAGGGCCTTGGCTTTTACCGGACAGTCGCTAACCTTACAATCCTTGGCGGGTTCAGTATGTTCTTTATTTGATGCAGGCTCCCATCCCATAATAAGGTATAAGAGGAAAAATCCGGCAATATATGCCACGATAACATGCCAGCCCTTGCGAACCCAAAGTCCCACATTGCGGGCTTCAGGAAACTTATTGGTAATAGCCACCCCGGCCGACGATCCGAACCAAATCATCGAGCCACCAAAGCCCACGGTGTATGCCAGCATACCCCAGTCGTAGTGTCCTTGTTGTAAGCAAAGTTTCGTAAGAGGAATATTATCGAAAACAGCCGACACAAAACCCAGAATAAAAGCAGTAAGCCACGAAGCATCGGGCAGTGTTTCTACCGGCATCAGCGACGCAGCAGTAACAAGGCACAACAGGAATATAGAACCTTTGATGGAAGCTCCCACCTCGTGCCATGGAATTTTGCGGAATGTAGCTCCGAGTATAATGGCTATCCAAACCCCCAATGCAGGCATGTCATAGAGTATGTTTGATGCAATAGCGCCTGCTAATATCAACACTACAATGAGTAATCTTCCATAATCAATCTTCACATTGGGATTGGCATCCTTCACGATTCGCTGGTATTTATCCTGCTGGCGGGAAGCAAAAAATGCGATAATTATCAGGGCAACAAATGCCGCAACATAAGCATGAACCACATTCAGTGCCGAAACGCCGTCAATCCACATCATGGTGGTGGTGGTATCACCCACCACACTGCCGGAACCACCCGCATTGCTGGCAGCCACAATACCGGCAATATAACCAATATGCACCTTGTTCTTGAAAACAACCAACGCAATGGTACCCCCAATCATTGCGGCAGCAATGTTATCGAGAAACGATGATAGAATAAACACAAAAACCAGAAGCATAAACGGGCCTTTCCAGTCATCAGCCAGATAACGTGGTAATAATTCGGGGACTCCCGACTCTTCAAAAATTTTGGCCAGTACCGCAAACCCAAGCAATAAACCCAGGAGGTTAAGCAAAATACCCCATTCTCCCTGGCGCATATCTTTGTGTAAAATCTGATCGACAAACGAGTTGTCGCCAAGAAAATGAGAACCCCAGGAATAACCTGCAGTGAAAAACAGTTTGTACAAGACAATGACACTCAATCCGATAATGGCTACCTGGAATGTCTTTTTGTGAAACAAAGCCACACAAACCAGGGTGCAGGCAAAAAGAATAAACTCAATTCGTATTCCTCCCAGTTCATGACCTCCGGCTGAATGCCCCGAAGCCATGGTTAACAATGGGAATACACACATTAAAAAGATGACAAGCATCATCTTCAGCGCTTTTGATTTCATGCTTACGTGTTTAAAGGGTTAAATAATTTTGTTATCTTCCTAGAAAAACAATGGAAACCGTGGGATTTTTGACCTCGCGAAACATCGATAATCCGACTTTCACAATGCAGGCTCATCAGGCTGCCATTTAAAATTATTCTTCAGGAAATTAAACGGCAAATCTAATGTGAAAACAATAACATTATCCTGATTTTTTCAGGAAAAAACTATTTAAAAGCATAGTTTCTGACGGGGTTTCGTGAGGCCACACCGTTTTTGTTTTTTTGTCTTTCGATGTCTTGTTATTGTCTTTTTCTTTATCAGGAATAAACCACCTGAACATTTTTCGGAATAGTTCACCCACTGTGTTGAAATCGTCGGTGAAGAAAATACCGAATCCATTGGTATATGGGCCATATTCCATGTTGATATCGTTGTTGGCACGGGTAAAACCTTTCACCCTGAGATTCCCTTTTTTATTGATTTTAACCTGCACTTCCACATCACCGACAATATCGCTGGTCTGCGATTGATGCTGACCAACTCCGAGGTTACCGTTGAGCAGAATCCGGTCGTTGAGCAACTGCGTCGAAAGTGCCACTTCGAGTTCCTGCGACGAAATCTCATCGCCCGGACGATATTTCACACCTATATCAAAATCTTTACTGATTTGCGACAACCAGTTGCTTAACTGATTCGACAGCAGTTCGCTGGCCGTATTACCTACTGCACTGCTACCGGAACGTTGCTGTGCATAATCGGTACGCATGTTCTCAGGGGTGAAGAATCGGTTCATAATCAGCAAATACAACAGCTGTTTGTTTTTCTCATCTGCCGACATATTGTTGATTTGTGAAAGCACTTTTTCGTCGGCATTCGGGATTCTGATGTCAAATGTAATATCAGGCGTCATCAGGCTTCCCGACATATTTATATGACATTCGATGTTGGTCAGCTTTTTATAGGTGCTGCTCGAATCGATGGCCATCATCAGGTCCCATAAAGGAGCACGCAAACGGTAAACTGCATTCAGGTTCATCACGGCATCATAAGGGTCACCGTTCCAGACAATTGTTCCTCCTTCTTCCACTTCGAAACGCTTATTTATAATATTCTCCAGGGTGAACAAATAACTTCCTTTAACCACTTCGACCTCACCTATCATTTTAAAATCTTCGTTAGAATCGTAGTATATGTTCAGGTTCCCGCGACAATTTGCTTTAATCATATCGCCTACTTTCGGATCGAAAACAATCTGAGCCTCGGCATCGGGCGTAAGTTCAATATCCATATTGAGGTAATACGACATATCGGATTCCTTTTCGGTAAGGCTGGTAATATCATCGTCCGGATTTTCCTTCTTAATAAACGTGAGGATTGTATTTTCGCTGGCTTCGTAGCTTTCGGTCATCGGAAGAACAAAGGTGGTTCCCGGTTCGGTTTTTACCGTCACATCGATTCCAAAAGCCGACAGGTTTCCCTGCACCTGAATGCTGCCGGTTCCGTAAGCCGTTCCATAAAACAAACTATTATCGACTTCGGTTGTGTTCATCATTTTCAGCTTCTTCGCATTGATATCAAATCGGAATTTTATATCGTCAAACTTATTGTGATACACTCCGCCATTTACAATTCCCACATTATCTTCGGCATCTTTCACTGTGAATTTGTTGAAAAGAATTGAATTCGGAGTTATCCACACGGTGTCGTTCAGATTGGCATATAACTTCAGATAGTCATAGGTCAGCTGAGCCCTTTCGAAATCAAGAAATCCGTTAACCTGCGGATCGGAAGGCTTGCCGGTGATATGAATGCTCCCATCGATAAACCCTTTTGTATTACTGATTTCGACCGTGTTAAGATAGGGTTCAAGTACCTTAAATTTAAAATTATCGATATCTACCGTCATATTTAAAGAATCGGTTGAGGGTAAATAGTTGCCGTTGAATTTCAGGAAAGGATTCGAGCCCATCAACCGGAGGCCTTGTTGATTGTTCAACCAATCGGCCGTAACATCAAAGCGCCCGAATTTTTCTTTATTTACCTGCAATTGATCAACGCTGGCACTGATTTTAAATAAGGGATTCTCATATAAACCCGAAAACCTGCCACTGGCTGTAAGAACGCCATCAAGCGAGTAGCCTGTTTCTGCAATTATCGGGTTGATATTGTTTAACTGGGTGTTTTCGATGTAAAATCGCAATAATTTCTCGCGGTTTTCCGAAATAAAACCGGCTACGCGAAGCGATTGATTACCATAGGTAACTACAAAGTCTTCGATAGCAATTTCGGTACTATCGATTTTAATAGGCGTTTCGCCAATCTTCCAGTTTTTATTGTCGATATTAATTTCGGAATCATATATGGTTGCGTAAATCACCGGGAGGGCTGCATCAGGTCTTTCGTTCCTGAAAATCGCCGACAACGAAAAATCGCCTGAATAATCAACCTCACCCCGGTCGTCCCATTGCAAACCCAAAAAGACACTGTCGTTCTCGGCTGAAAGTGTCAAATCCAGATTATTCAAAAGATTAAGATGATCAGTATTAATAGATTTCGTACTTATCTGAATTTTTAAATTGCTGTTTGAACCGACCATTTCGAAACGCGAATTTCCGACAGAAATAGAGTCGTAGCGTATTTCGGGGAAGTCGCTGTTGGCGGTAAAGGTATGTTTACCCGATTCGATTTTTCCATCGATATTGATATCATCCGTAATATCCAGATTGGGCAAAAATACCTGAGTCAGTTTATTTAATGATTTCAGCGAAATAGTGTATGCAAATGTGTTTTTGTCCCACTCCGGCTCCTGCAGGTCACTACCAATAAAAACCGGCAGATAATTGCCTGCAAGTGAACCAAAATACTGAGCCAGTTCAACAAAATTGTATTTTCCGTCGATATTGGCATCCAGATAATCGCTCCGCACCGAAAGGTGCTGCCCAGCATTGTCTTCGCTTGCCTGAATACGGAGTGCTTCCATATCGATACGGTGTTTCCCGTACGACATTTCCATGTCATCGACAAGCAGCTTGCCTACCACCGACTCAGTAAGCTCGCCGCGGAAATCGGCAGCCATCTTCATCTTTATTGTTGAATGCAGGCTTGTATCAACCAAAATTTCACCCAGATTGGCATCGACTTCCATATTTAAAACAGCAATTGGGGTTCCCATTCCGGTGTTATAATTTCCGCTGAGGTTGAGTTTCAGGTTTCGGTCATTCACCAACAATTCTCCCATATACAGGTCGTTACTGAAATCGCCGTTGACATCAATATTCTGATACGTGTAGCCCATTAAACCCAAATAATCAATTTTACTTTCGAGGCTGATATCAAAATTTCCTGCATTATCAGCCTTCCCGTCCACACTGGCTTTTAATGTAACTGCACCAAAAGTCTCTTCGTCAGCCAGTATTTTTCCTAGTTGTATATCATACATTTCGACCTTTCCACTGAAACCATAATTCTTCATTTCGCTGTCCATCGTAAAGGCAAGGTCGGTTTTCAGGCTACCCGCATCGCTGCTCAACGAACCAAAACTTACCACATCACTGAGCATTCCGGTGATATTACCCTGATACCTAATCGTACCCAGGCTGTGAATATTCTTCGGCAATCGCGCTGTAGAATCATTGGTAAAACATTGCATCAGCCGCTCGGCCTCTATAGTGGAAACCGAAAAAGCCGAAATATCGGCAAACATAAATATATCATCAGGATTGGGCAGATTGTTCAGGCTTATATCGGCATATAAGCGGGTGTTGTCGGCATAGGCAAAATTCAGATCTTTTAGCTTAACATCCGAAAGCTTCCCTTTTATATGCCCCGAAAATGCAAACGATTCGTCGGCAGGCATGATGTCAGGCATAAAAAGGGCAATATCAGAAAATGCAATATGGCATGAATCAATCGAAATGTCAACGCTAAGTTTATTAAAAGGATCACTCATCCACTCATCATCGCTTCCCTGCAAACTCAAACTTCGCGATAACAGAATCGACTCATCGGTACGAAAAACAAAATCATTCATTATCAGGCCTTTCGGGTTATAAATGATATGTGCCGAAAGCTCATCGAGTGTAAGGCCGCTTTTATCCCAGAAATTCAATTCGTTGAGGTCAAGCTCAATCGTATCGCCATACATTTGAAAATCGCTGATCCAGACATTGATTCCATCCAAATCAATATCGGATGCGTTGAAGCCTTTTTCAAGGGTTGGGGCAGCATAATCGCGGTATTTAAACCGGGAATACTCAAATTCAAACTCGTTGCAGAATAAATCGAAGCCACCGCCAGAACTGGTGTCATCGGAACTGAATTTTTCAAGCAAAAAATCAAGATTGTTTACACCGGCCGTATCGATGTACATGTTAACGAATGCATTTTTAAATGTAATGCGGTCGATATAAACTTTACTGTCAAGTACCTTGATAGCCGCTATCCGGGTAAACATTTCGTCAGCATATATCAGGGTGTCGCCATTATTATCGGCCAGAAACACATCACCAAAAACAATTTTCGACGGAAACTTAACATAGATTTTCTTAATATCAACTTTCAGGTCATAGGTCTTGGCAACGTAGTCGATGGCTTTGCGGGTAAGGAATGTTTGAACCGAAGGCAATTGCAACAGAATGGCTATCAGCAAAATATAGTGCAATAGCCAGAAAATCAAACCCGACAATGTTCTTTTAAGTCTGAACCAAATCAAAATTCCCTATTTTAAAGTACAAATCTAATCAGAAAAAGAATGAGGAAAATCAAATTTCGGTCAATTATTATATTTTTGCCAACTGATTATGGTTAATAAGCCTTACATACTTGCCATTGAGTCATCGTGCGACGACACCTCAGCCGCCGTGTTACATGGTACCCGACTGCTTTCGAATGCCATCGCATCGCAGTCAATTCACTCACAATATGGTGGTGTGGTACCTGAACTTGCCAGCCGTGCACATCAGCAAAACATAGTTCCGGTGGTTGATGTCGCGCTGAAAAACGCAGGAATCGGTGTTTCTCAGATTCAAGCCGTTGCATTTACCAAAGGCCCGGGTTTGCTGGGTTCGCTGCTGGTTGGTAGTTCGTTTGCCAAGTCATTTGCACAGGCAAGGAATATCCCTTTGATTGGGGTTAACCATTTACACGGACACCTGCTGGCCCATTGGGTATCGGATAACGAAACGGAGCATTTCGAAAGTCAGTTTCCCGTGTTGTGTTTACTGGTTTCGGGCGGACATACCATGATAGTGATTATCCGTAATTTTCTTGAATATGAAATTATCGGACATACCATTGACGATGCGGCAGGAGAAGCTTTCGACAAGTGTGCTAAGGTAATGGGGCTGGGATATCCCGGTGGCCCGGTGGTTGATTCACTGGCAGCCCTTGGTAACGAAAATACTTTCAGTTTCGGTATGCCGAAAATTCAGGGGTATAACTTCAGCTTCAGCGGATTAAAGACTTCGTTTCTCTACAGCCTCCGCGATCAGTTAAAAACAAACCCGGACTTTGTTGCGGCAAACCTGAACGATTTGTGTGCCTCGTTACAGAAATCGATTATCGACGCATTAATGGCTAAATTAAAACGATCCATCCGCGACACCGGCATCAATAGCATCGCCGTGAGCGGTGGAGTGGCAGCCAACAGCGGGCTTCGGAGCAGGCTTACAGACCTTGCCCACAAGCACAATCTGACGCTGTATCTGCCCGAAAAAGCCTATACAACCGACAATGCCGCCATGATTGGTATGGTAGCGTACTTTCATTACCGCGAACAACGCTTCGACAACCTTGACGCTGTTCCTCAGGCCAGAATGACGGTAGGCGAGTTTTAAAAAGCCAATAAATCTGCCAAAATGTCGCAAACAGGGGTGTGGCAAGCTGTTTGACACCGCTTTAGAAAATTTTACAACTATGATGATGTATTTGTTAATATTCGGAGGTTTCATTTTGCTGAGTCTGTTGGTCAGCTCTGTACTGAAATCTAAATTTAAAAAGTATTCGAAAATTCCCACCGAAGGATATCTTACCGGAAAAGAAGTGGCTGAAAAAATGTTGCGTGAAAACGGAATTACCGATGTTTCGGTAACTTCGGTAGCCGGGCAACTCACCGACCATTACAATCCGGTTGAGAAAACCATCAACCTGAGCCGTGATGTATATTATGGAAATTCGGTTGCAGCAGCAGCGGTAGCCGCTCACGAAACCGGCCACGCATTGCAGCATGCCCGGGCATACAGTTGGCTTACTATGCGTTCAAAACTGGTTCCTGTGGTGAGTTTTGCTTCCCGATGGGTACAGTGGATCCTGCTGGCAGGCATAATTCTCGTTACGAGTTTTCCGCAACTGCTGCTTGCAGGAATTATCCTTTTTGCCGCTACTACCCTGTTTTCGGTGATTACGCTCCCAGTTGAGGTTGACGCCAGCCGCAGAGCGCTTGTGTGGCTCGAGTCGGCAGGTATTACCAACTCTTCAACCCATTATTATGCACAGGATGCCCTCCGATGGGCTGCATCAACCTATTTCATCGCAGCCATTGCATCGCTGGCCACACTGGCATGGTATATCATGATATTTTTAGGTGCGCGTGATTAAAACCGCGTTGCTGAATAGTTGAAGTATCGTTAGGATTGCAGCACTTGACAAGTGGCTTCAATCCTTTTTTGTTAAAAGTTTATTAAAATCAATCTAAAAAAAAAGACTCAGGCAACCAAAAAAATATTTTTTGGTCTGATAATTGTTTAATTTTACACGTTATTTTTTAACCATGTTTTTTCTAATAATATAAAATTTAATTTTATGAAAAACCTTGTTCTATTTGCTATGGCGCTGTTGATGAGCCTGAGTGTATTGGCC
>JAGOEF010000231.1 GCA_017997855.1 Bacteroidales bacterium | reverse complement strand
TTTGTTACCCCATTTTCGGAATATGACAAATCTTCGACCGTAATGAGTTGTTTCCCATGTATCATGGGTAGAAAAACCAGGCATGAATCGACGGCCTTATATGACAGTTTACCGTTATCACCGACTTCGGCAAGCACCACAGTACAAGCCCCGCAATCGCCTTCGGCACAACCTTCTTTTGTTCCCTGGCGGCCTTTTTTCGAGCGCAAATAATTCAACAATGTGGTTGAAGGTTGTAGTCCGCAAGAATCCTCATCGAGCGTTTCGATTTTTCCCCTAAAAACAAACCGGACACTTTGACTCATTGTTTAAGTATTTATTTCACCTTTTCCCATGTATAACATTTGCGAAAGCAGGGTTTATACAACCTGGTCATCAACCTGAATTACCGGTTGATTACCAGTTTTTCAACAAAACAACGCCCGCCGTTTATCAGTTTAACAAAATATAATCCACCGGCTACATCTAAACTAACTTTTATCTGCTGGTTCCGGTCATATACAATAATACCCGAATCGTAAACAATGCTCCCATTAATACTCCAGATAATTAACTGACCATCTCCACTCATATCGCCGGTCTCAAGCATAAATTCTCCCTGACTGGGATTCGGATACAAATGTATTTCGGAATTTGAAGTCTCCCGGGTGAAAACTCCCTGGGTTACTGTAATGTTGAATAAACAGGTATTGGTGCAATGGGTGACTTCATCGGTGTAATTATAAATTATATCGTATTCGCCGGGTTCAAAGGATTCCGGATCAAACGTATCTATTGTTCCGGTAATGTAATTATAATAGTTGCCCCCTTCGGGAACCCCTCCATGTAAAACCAGCGGATCATCATCCTGCGATAGGGTAATATCGGCGGGACACGACACCACGGGCAGATTATTTACCGTAATCACATAGTTACAATTAACATCATTGTAGGTATAAGTTACCGTATGCTGTCCAACGCCCCAATATTCGGGTGAAAACTCGCTAATACTTTCACCGTTAACAGTATAAACCCCATCAGGAGGAGTGGCTCCTTCGAGTACAAAAGTTGGCGCATCGATACAGACTCCAAAATCATCAGGGCAATTAACGATGGTTTCGGAATACACATAGATAAAGAAATTGCACGTGCCCAAACAGCCTGTTCCCGGCACCTGGTATTGGTATGTAATTTCGTATGTTCCAATTCCAAGAGCCACCGGATCGAAAGTGGTGATAGCCGAACCGTCATAATAATATACACCGCCAGCCGGTAGCGCACCGGTAAGAGACAACGGGGCTGCTGTGTTTAAAATGTATATATTATCGGGGCAACCCATTTCCGGCAATGCATTTACAGTTATTGTGAAGCTGCACGACTGTGATGCCAGTAAATAATTGATTGTATGCATACCCGGGCCGGCTACTGCCGGATTGAAAACACCACCGGCAACTGCTGTACCGCTATAGCTTCCACCTGATGGGCTTGCACCATTCAATGCAAATGGCGCCTCATCGGCACAGACCGAAATATCGTCGGGGCAAACGGGCACAACAACCGCCTTCACGCCATCTGAAACAGAAACATCACTATACAGCCCGGCTCCATTGAGTGCTTTTACACTGATATAATATATGGTTTCGGGCAAAAGGCTAAGGCCCGATTTTAGAAATGAATTATTCGTGCCATTCGCCGTCCAGTTCACCAATTGCGTACCACCCGGGCTGGTTCCGATTGCATAATAATAGGCCGTAATTCCTGAATTCACATCGGTTGAGGCTGACCAATTCGCCGATAACTGGGTAAGGTTTTGCGTCAGGTCAATATCGGCAGCAGAGCCATCACAAAGATTTCCAACAGCCGACGGGGCTGTCCAGTCAACTTTCATGGACTGTTGTTCGTGCTCCGAAATGTTTTTGGCGGAATCCATAACCACCGAATACAGACTGGCAGCATATAAATCCGGTGCGGTATTCTGATAGCGGATATCATCGGCAGAAGTACCCATGTTCACATCGACAACGGCTGTCCTGCTGCGGTAAACCCGCAGGTTCTGTACCGAAAGCTGCGCATTCCCGCTACGGAACGAAATATAGTTACCCGTAGCATAAGGTTCCGGGTCTTTATATTCTCCAACCAAAGTATAATTCATGTACACATAGGTTTCGCCGGTGATACGATCGTAAACAATGCTTATGTGATACCACTGCCCTGCAGCAATACTTATATCGTAGTACTTTTCGAGTGAAAACACATCGTTGGTAACTTTATAAAATTCGAGGTCCTGACTTTGAAGACGAAACCAGACAAAATAACCGTTGCCACGGTTGGGTAAGCTTGGGTTATCACTGAAAAAGTGAAATCCTACGCGCTTATTTACATTGGAGCCATCTATTCTCATGTCGAATTCATACAGATAACGGTTCGACAAATCGTGGCGGATATAGGTCCACAAGTTGGTATTACTCAAAGCTTCATCAGTTTGCGTCAATGCACCCGACTGAACCGACCAACTACCGGTCTGCTGTGTCCATTCGGTGCCAATGGTCTGATCGAAGCCATTCGAAACAAACCCCCTTTCGGGATTCGACCCCCAGCGGGTTCCATCAAAATCTGATATGGAGTAAAATCCTTTTTCGATGCCGCTCAGGTTATCCAAATCATTTATGTTTACCTGAAAATCATCGGAATACCAGGGTTCGGTTGCAGAGAGTTCGGTTACAGGCATATCCCAATCGACAAATACGTTTTTTGAAACACTTTCCGACCAGTTGTCTGCATTATCGACCAGCAAGCTGCGAATTCTGCCAGATTCCTGAGTGTGCGACGGACTTTCATAGCGTATGTCGGCATTCGCTGCATTGGCCGGAATCACCGTAACGGAATTACCCCGCGAAGTGTACACTTTCACATCATCATATTCGGTTTGGCAGCCACCCGTACGTAACGAAATGGCATTTCCCGAGGTCAGAGGGGATGCGTCAGTTGCCGAAGCTGCAAGGGTATCATCAACATAAACCGAAATCACACCGGTATTGGTGTTAAGTATAACTTTTACATCATACCAGATATCCGGATCAATTACAAAAGTCTCGGTAATATACCAGGCACCGGTAGCTGCGTAAGAGTTGTCGAGGTACTTGTAAATCTGAACTGTATTGGCATCTGCCCGCAGATATACCATATAGGAATTGCCACGCCCGGTACCCGCTGGGTCACTGCAAAAAAAGTGCATACCCGAACGGCGGTCGCTGCCACTTCCCGAGATTTTCTGCTGCCAGTGATACAGGTATATGTTTCCTGATTGCTGGCTTAGGCTGGCATATAAGTTTGTATTTGTGCTGGTTTCATTCGATTGTTTCAGGTGACCGGAGTTGATTGTCCAGGTGCCTGAATTATTTGTCCAGTCAGGGTGAATGGCTGTTGAAAAGTTATCGTTAAAGAAACCCTTCGATGCATTGGCACGCCATTCGGTACCATTGTAATCCATAATCTGATAGAAACTGTATTTCACGCCGGTACCTCCTGCATTATCTGCATCCGAAAAGGCAGCCTGAAAAACAGTATTATACCATTGACGGTCGGTTGTGATGGCTGTCGTGGGCGGTTCTGCATCCGAAGGCGTCGTGCAATCGGTAATAATTTGAGCTGTTTGAGTCCGCAAAGAGGATAATAATGCATACAGGGCATTTCCGGGACAAGTGGTTCCTCCCGGGTTTACATCCTTGTGTCCACAAATCCGGGGCAGGGTAATCCATTCGGTTCCGGCCTGATTGAGAATACTTGCTGAACTCAGCGGATCAAAGCCTTTGTAATCGTACCACCAGGCCAGAAATTCACAGCACTTCTGAATCTGCGGCTCAGTCGGGGCAGT
>JAGOEF010000230.1 GCA_017997855.1 Bacteroidales bacterium | reverse complement strand
GGTGATAAGGTTTTTATGATTTCGACAGGCGGATTTCGTTCCAACGAAAAGCTGCCATCAATACATCTGCGCCCACCCCTGACTGACAAAAAACTTGCAAATAGCCTTCGAAACCTGTATCGGAATACCCCGGAAAAACCCATTCGGGGCAATGAGCTGTACGCTACGATTAACAATGTAACAGCACTGACCCATTTGCCAATGCAACAATTCAGCGCTGTGTTTTTCTCGCTCACACATGCCCATATCCGTAATCCGCGCGAGCTTGCCGAGGTATGTAAGCCCATCCGCCAAAAATTATGGTTCAGCCTCCCGAAATTTATTTCGGAAACCGGCAGTTCCGAATATACAGCGTTTGCAAACTACATGGCTCAGTCGGGTTTTCAGCAATTTGTCATTAATCATCTGTCGCAACGGCTATTGCTTCCGCGCAATGCAAAATGTATTGCGGGTCCCGGCATTCCGGTTCTCAACGATATGGCTGCACTCTTGCTAAAAAGCGAAGGCGTAAACCAATTTGTGTATTCATACGAAAACGATTACCCAAACCTGATTTCGGGTAAAAGCCGCGACGGGATTGTGCCACTGTACTTTTACCCCGACCTGTTTTACTCGCGAATGCCTGTAATAATCGAAAACGGGAAATCATTTACTATGCAGGGCGATAAAACACGCTACATTAAAACGGTGGAAGACGGAATCACCATTGTGCAGCCCGAAAATCCGATTTCGCTGTTTCATGTACGCGAAAAACTCGAAGCAAAAGGTTTTTTCCGGTTTCTGATTGATTTCAGTCAGGCTCAAACATCTTCTCAAATTGATTCTATGATGCATGCTTTTGCTAATAAAGAAAAAATTCCCGGCTCAG
Organism: Bacteroidales bacterium; assembly: GCA_017997855.1. The sequence continues at coordinate 2,987 of JAGOEF010000230.1, read as the reverse complement.
GGATGTTCAACTTTAAACTGGAACTGAAGTAGAAGTGAAATTCATAAGTAAAATGTCTGAAGTCAAATGTCAAATGTCAAAAGTGAAAGCTGCTTTTCTGAAATAACCCATCGAAGCATACATCAGTGTTCTTTGAGAGTAAATCAGATGGGTAAGAACTTCACCGTAAAGACGCGATTCATCGCGTCTCGTACATCCTGTCAGAAGTCAAATGTCACAAGTAAGTCTTAATAAAAAAGCAGGATTATCCGTCCAAACAATTTCCAAAACATTTGACATCTGACATTTGACATCTGCCATCTGACATATCTCAATCAAGCTGCTTTTCAATCATTTTCACCAGGCGTTCAGCACTGGTAACGGGATATAGCTTCCCGTTTTTAGCAAACGAAATATGTCCGGTTTGCTCGCTGACCACAATCACCATCGAATCGGATATTTCGGTAAGACCAAGGGCAGCACGGTGCCGCAACCCATGGTTATCAGAAAGGTTAATGCTATCGGAAACCGGCAGAATGCAACCCGCAGCAATAATTTTACTACCTGCAATAATCATTGCACCATCGTGCAAAGGACTGTTTTTATAAAAGATATTACGAATCAGCCGCTCCGAAATATCGGCCTGCAAAATGGTACCTGTTTCGGCAAAAGCTTTCAGGTCAGAGTCCTTTGCAATCACAATCAGAGCGCCGGTTCTTTCGCTGCTCATGGTATAGCTGGCTTCCACAACACACTCAATATCGGTGCGCGGAGTACTGTTATTGATGGCAAACAAACGGTAAAACTTAAATTTACTTTTATTAAAGTAACGATTCCCGATCATTATTAGGAACTTGCGTATCTCCTGCTGAAAAACCACAATCAGGGCTATCACCCCCACTCCTATCACCTGACCCAACAGCGAAGCCAGCAGCTCCATTTTCATGGCTTTTACTATCAGCCAGAAAACATAAATCGAGAAAATGCCGACAAAAATCCGTATTGCAACTGTTCCGCGGATAAGCATATAGAGCTGATACAACAAAAACGCCACCAGCAGAATATCTACTATGTCAAGGAACCGTATGGTGAGAAATGCCAGTATCATAATCGACAACAAAAATACATATTATTTTTTCACTTAGCTATCGTTTGTTGTTTATACCGATTTTCAACTCTTGCATAATCTTCACAACCTCACGTGCTTCTTTCACATCGTGCACACGAAGTATGTCGGCACCTTTTGCAATTGCAATAGTATGTAAAACGGATGTTCCATTCAATGCATCTTCGGGACTGCATTCCAGAAGCTTCCATATCATCGATTTTCGGCTTACACCCACCAGAACCGGTTTCTCAAATATTTGAAATTCATCAAGAGATGCCATAAGTTCATAATTCTGCGCAAGATTCTTTGCAAATCCAAAACCGGGGTCAACTATTATATCGGCCACACCGAGAAGGTGCAACTGATTTATTTTTTCGGAAAAATAATGGAAAACTTCCGCTTTTAAGTCAAGGTAATCGGTGTTCTGCTGCATGTTTTCGGGTTTACCCTTCATGTGCATCAGCACATAGGGAACCTTCAGCCCTGCAATGGTTTTGAACATTTCAGCGTCGATTTGCCCGCCACTGATATCGTTAACCATTGCAACGTCATAATCAGCCACAGCCATACGGGCCACATCGGAATGAACTGTATCTACCGATAAGATCGCATCCGAAAAATGAGCTTGCAGTGTTGAAAGCACGGGTTGCAACAGGGTCATTTCTTCGGTTTTATCCGGTAAAAGCGCACCCGGTCGGGTCGAAACTGCCCCAATGTCGAGAATATCGGCTCCATCGCGGAGCATAATCTCTGCCTTTTTCAACAATTCGGACTCGTTTAATACACGGCTGCCGGCATAAAAAGAATCCGCCGAAATGTTGATAATACCCATAATCAAAGGTATTTCGGTCGACACTATTCTGCCCCTGATTCTTATTTGTTTCGCTGGCATAGACTTGCTGTTTATGTTTTTTCAAAAATAATACTTCAAAAATAGAATCTTAATCGGTATTTTTGTCGTAATTGCTTCTTTAAACGATAGTTTTTGAATATGGGTTTTGTAGTGATAGAAGGGCTCGACGGATCGGGCAAATCGACACAGGTAAAAATGCTCCGGTCTTTGTTGGCCGGGCGAAATATTTCGCACGAATACATGCATTTCCCTGTGGTCGAAAGCCCCTATTTCGGGGAACTGGTTGCACGATTTTTACGGGGCGATTTGGGCAGCATTGCACAAGTAGACCCTTATGTGGTTGCCATGCTGTATGCCGGCGACCGTTTCAATGCCCGTCCGGTGATGGAAGAATGGATTAATTCCGGAAAATTTGTACTGGCCGACCGCTATGTGTATTCCAATATCGGGTTTCAGTGTGCCAAAGTTTCGGGTGATGCCGAAGTTGAAAAGCTGTACCACTGGATTTTCGATCTGGAGTATAATTACTTCAAGATTCCCAAGCCCGACCTCAGTATTTTTCTTGACGTCCCCATGGATTTTGTTCAGGAGAAACTGGCAAACCAGCGCGAAACCGACGATCGCAGTTATTTGCAGGGGAAAGCCGATATTCATGAGGCCGACATTGAGTTTCAGCGCAAGGTGCGCGACATGTATCTGCGGGCTGTAGCCAACGATGTAAATTTCGTAAAAATCGATTGTACCGATTCGGATGGTAACATGCTGCCTCCCGACTATATTTTCGGTAAAATAACCGAAACCATTAATAGCCGCAAGGTATTACCGACCGGCAATGTTTTATAAAGGAATGTGTTTTTATAGAGTTTGTATGTTTCAAAATTTGGTGTAATAAATAAACTTTTTGAATTATGTTTAAGCTTATTGCCAATCTGAGCCGCCTGATTACCGGAATCGTGTTTGTTTTCTCGGGCTTTGTGAAAGTGGTTGACCCGCTGGGTTCAGCCTATAAATTTACCGATTACTTTGTTGCCATGCACCTCAACTTCA
>JAGOEF010000229.1 GCA_017997855.1 Bacteroidales bacterium | reverse complement strand
GTAAAATAGGGAGATTCATTAATTCGGGCGCCCAATTCTCTGCCAAGTAATACTCCAATCTCAGGTTTACTGCCATACTTTAACCGGTGCAACAACTTCCGGTAACGGCTTCCTTTGGCAAAATAAAACAAGGCAGTAGCCATTTCGACCCGCACCTTACCCCAGAATAACTGACTCACCGGGTTCTCATAATTGGTGTGGTAGGTCGTAAATGGCATATCGGCCATACACTTCAAACATATAATCTTCTCACCGGTCACCAGCGATTTCCGACATATTTCGCACACGTCAGGATAGAACAAATACACAAAATCGCCAAGCCATTTTTTAATATTTCCCAAAAAAATTTTCATTCCCGTAAAGCTAATAAACGCAACGAAAAATTCAAAGTTTTATAAAAATGCCCGAAATAAATTTTCATGTATTTATGGAAATCGTTTTTCGAAATCATCATAGCGGTGTAAAACAAAAACAAACCTTAAAAACAATAGCACTATGAAACGAACCATGTTATTTTTGGCAATCTGCACCCTACTGATTGGAGCAGGCCATACAGCCGTAGTAAAAGGAACTGTTTACGATTCGGGAACAGGCAGCTACATCGCGAAAGCTTCGGTAATAATAGCAAAAACCGATGGCACAACGCTAAAAACCACCACTTCTGATGCCAATGGAGATTTTGAAATCACCATCGAAGATCAGGGAAACTTTATTTTAAAGGTGAACTTTAAAGGCTACGAAATTTATGAACTCAGTTTTTCGCTGGCGGCAAAAGAAACCAAGCAGCTTTATGTGTATCTGGTTCCTCAAATTAACGTGGTCGATGATGTAAAGGTAGCCGAAGAAAAAGAAGAAGTAGAATATTTTACCATTCAAACCGGCCGCACCAGTTGTTCGAAAAAAGACTATGCAAGTGCTCCCTGCGGAGGTGTCGCCTACAACAGTTTTGCTTATGATGAACAAGCTGTAGACTGGAATACCGAGTCGTATGACTACATCAACGAAAACAAATTCAAGGAAGTCAGCAACGACCCACTAAGTACTTTTTCTATTGATGTCGACAGGGCGTCATACAGCAACGTGCGCCGATTCATCAACAGCAATCAGACACCCTATCCCGATGCCGTTAGAATCGAAGAAATGATTAACTACTTCGACTACAACTACAAGCAACCCACCGGAGAACACCCGTTCTCAACCAGTCTGGAACTTGGCGAATGTCCGTGGAACAAAAATCACCAATTGCTATTGGTTGGAATCCAGGGAAAAAAGATGATTTCGGAAGAAATACCTGCTACCAATCTTGTTTTTCTGATTGATGTTTCAGGCTCGATGAGCGACTACAATAAACTTCCGTTGCTGAAGCAGGCATTTAAAATTTTGGTAGAGCAACTCCGCCCGCAAGACAGGGTAGCGATAGTGGTTTATGCAGGTGCGGCCGGATTGGTACTGCCATCAACTTCGGGGAAGGATAAAGCAACAATTCTCGCTGCTATCGACCGTCTCGAAGCCGGAGGTTCAACTGCCGGTGGAGCCGGAATTAATTTAGCCTATAAAATTGCCAAAGAAAATTACATTCCCAAAGGTAACAACCGGGTGATTCTGGCAACCGACGGCGATTTTAATGTGGGCGAAAGCAGCGATGCATCCATGGAACGGCTTATCGAAGAAAAACGTGAATCAGGAGTATACCTGTCGATACTCGGCTTCGGAATGGGCAACTACAAAGATTCGAAAATGGAGAAACTCAGCAACAAAGGCAATGGAAACTATGCCTACATCGACAACATCATGGAAGCCCGTAAAATTTTCAGTGAAGAATTGTGGGGAACATTATTCACAATCGCCAAGGATGTTAAAATTCAGATTGAATTTAATCCTGCAAAAGTGAAAGCATACCGACTGATTGGCTACGAAAACCGAATTCTTAACAAAGAAGATTTTAACAATGACAAAATTGACGCCGGCGAAATTGGCAGTGGCCATAGCGTAACCGCTTTGTACGAAATAATTCCCGGAACTTCGGACGAACCCGTTGCCAATGTAGATCCCCTGAGTTATCAGGAAATAACCGTCAGAAAGAGCGGAGACCTGATGACACTGAAAATTCGCTATAAAGACCCCGATGGTACCGAAAGTAAATTAATCAGTTCAAGGCTTACTCCTACCGATTTCGGTAAAATCAGCGACAACTTCAAGCTGGCTGCCTCAGTTGCCGAATTCGGTATGTTGCTCCGTAATTCTGAATTCAAAGGCCTGTCGAGCTACGACGAAGCCATTCGCCTCGCTAAAGAATCGAAGGGCAGCGATCCGTATGGTTACAGGGCCGAATATATTGTGTTGTTAGAAAAAGCAAAACTCATGAGCAAGTAGTGTTGTTAAGCATCTGAGGTTTCAACCACATTTTACGCAAATAAAATGTGGTTTTTTATTTGGTTTTTAAAAATATTGTTATTTTTGCACGCCGAAAGATTGAATGTTCTTTGTCTGTCCGATGGTGTAATGGTAGCACTGCAGATTTTGGTTCTGCCTGTCCAGGTTCGAATCCTAGTCGGACAACCAAAATATATATTGACCTGTGGTGTAATTGGCAACACGTGAGATTCTGGCTCTCAAATTCAGGGTTCAAGTCCTTGCAGGTCAACAAAAAAAGCCGCTCAAAAGAGTGGCTTTTTTATTTGTTACATACCCTTACTTATTGTTGTCGGGTTGATTTGAAAACACTTTGTAGCTAAAATCGCCGCCTGTATTTGTCTTGATTGTTGTTTGATAAATCGTTGATTGTGGCAATGGTTTCGCAGGTTTTAGCTTACCGTAGCCCAGCGCAAAGAAAATTAATGAACCAAGGCTGCAGATAATAACGAAAACCCAGATGTACCAGAATGATGCTGATGCCTCGCGCGGGTTTCGGTTATCGTAAGAAACCGGCACCTCATCACCCACCTCATAATTACCCTGCTGAACCGTGGTTGAATAGGTAGCTCCATTCTCAGCACAAAAACTGATGGTATATTCGTAGGTCGGTCCCTGCCCTCGGTTTCCTCCTTTCGATACCTGTCGTATATGGGTTACCACCCCTGTTGTTTTTTCGGAATGCGCATAAAAATCAGCAACCTGAATTATCGCAAAAATATCTGCAATAAAAAATAAAGCTGCGAAAACCAATAAAACCACTCCTTGTAACCTGCGTTTTTTATTCATCTTACACCACGTTTAGAATTTGCAAAACCCAACTATTTCTCATCAATATTCACCAGTTTGTAATTTTTTGTTCCCAGCCCCAGTTCAGCAGCATATTCAATCTGGCGTTTGCCACTTACCGAATTGGCTTTTAAAAACGCATCATCGCATTGATGTGCCTGATCAACCAGATCGTGAGCAGCAGCCTCGATAGCCACAATGTCGGTCGAAACCAGAATGCCAATATCAGGTACAAATGGTTTTTTGGGGTTGCGCATACAATCGCAGCTCGGCGACACATTAATAATAATGTTGAAGTACAATGAATTGGTGTGTTCAATCACCGGCTTAGCGTATTCCACCAGACCTTCGAGAAAACGAAGGGTTTGCTCCTCATCGTCAGGTTTGGTAATTGCACCAAAAGGGCAGGTAGAAATACATTTACCGCAACCAATGCACTTTTCTTTATCGATACTCAAGGGATTCAGGGTAATTGCATTGGCAGGGCATTCACTTACACAAGCACCACAGCCAACGCATTGTTTATTCTCTGATTTCGGAAAATCGTCGAAGTGCATATCACGCTTTCCATCGGGAGTTGCCATTCCCATCGAAACATTTTTAATGCATCCCCCAAAACCCGATCGGCCATGTCCCTTAAAATGGGTAAAATAGATTAT
>JAGOEF010000228.1 GCA_017997855.1 Bacteroidales bacterium | reverse complement strand
CGACAAAACATTATCGGCATAAAATACCCACATAATCACCTCATTATTTACAGAACGTTTAGGATTAATATCCTGATTATTGTAATTTTTAAATAAATCATTTTCAAGAGAATATCCTCCCTCATTAATTACATAATTAAGTTCGGTTAATGCACTTTCGGGTCCGGTAAATTTACGCATGGTAAAATATACCTGTGCTAAAAATGCACTGGCAGCCCATTTGTTGGCTCTTGCCCTTGATTCATAGGACGCATGCATTCCGGTTGTAAACTCAGCCGGCAAAAGCTCCTTTGCCTGTTTCAGATCAGACACAATTAAGTTGTAAATTTGTCCTGTTGTTGTAGGCTGATTTTGCATTGCTTCGACACTTGAATAGGTTGCTTTATCGCGTTTCACTAAAATTTTCAGGGAGTCATTCCCATAACCATACGCCGGACAAAAATTTACGGCTAAATGATAATAGGCAAATGCTCGCATAAACAATAACTCACCTTTTATACGTTTAACGTTTTTTTCTTTATCATCAGTCGAAGCATACGGAAATGGGTTGTCATTAGAAGTGCGAAATGCTTCCAAACCATTGTTACACAAACCTATAACTTTATACAATTGACCGTACAGGCCTTCAATATCAGACACTCTGTCATCAAATCTGCGTTTATAAATTTGTTCAGTAGCATATCCTTCTACATTACCCAAAAACCGGAAGTAATCCGACATCATCACTTGATTGAGGGCATGGTTCGAATATAATGCACTCCATCCGCCATGAAACATTGCTTTGTAGGGAGATACTGCAGCAAATTCGAATTCACTTACAGTATTCCACGGATTTTGAGGAGGTCGCTGAAGTTGAAAAAAGGAATCACTTTCGCAGGAAGATAATAGCAGCGACAACAGGATTGCAATTGTATTTATAGTTTTTTTCATTTTGTAATTCATTGATTTTGATAACACATTAATTTTTAAAAAATATAATCGATTTTATAATTTTGCTGAAATGCTAATGCTGTAATTCTTTAAATTAGGAACACCTGCGGCTTCGACATAACTTTTTCCTTCGGGATCGTATCCCGGATACGCTGTCAGTGTAAACAAGTTGGTTGCCTGTAAAGTGATTTTTACATTTTCGAGTTTGATTTTCGAAATAAGAGTTTTAGGCAGATTATAGCCTATCGACAAATTTTTTAATCGCAAATAATCACCTTTATAGATAAAGCGAGAGTGATTAGCACTTTCCAGGTTATAATTATTATCCCCTGATGCAGCCCACCAACCTTTTTTGTTGCCGGTTTCAAAATTCGGGTCATCAGCATCACTACTCCAACCAGCGTTGTTATACTGGCTTCCCCATGATTGAAGAGGGTATTTAGCATTTAATTTTCCAGGCTCCCACATATTGCCAATAAGGTCGGCTAATAAAACCGTCTGTCCATTGTGAACGTAAGATGCCCGTTTCAGGTTGTAATCGTAAATATAATTCCCGCCTGAGAAGGTGAAAAACAGGTTGAAATCAAAATTGGCGAAACTGAAAGAGTTGTTTAACCCACCGAAAAATTTCGGAACAATTGTTTTGTCTTTGAATAAATAGCGATGTAGTTTTACATTTGCTTGAGTAGCAGGTATTTTACGACCGGTTTTAATGGTATTTCCGGTTTTATTGTACTCATCCTGATCGATTTCCCAAATCATTTCAACTCCCCGGTCAGGATCTATTCCTGCATAATCGGCCATAAAAAATGTGCCGATAGGCTTGCCTGTAACATTTCGTGTACCATTTGTGTAATCCATCCCTTTTCCACCGTTATCAACAGCAGGAGTTAGACTTACTACGCGGTTGTTATTCGTCGAAAAGTTGAAAGTCGTAGTCCATTTAATTTTTTTTGTATCAAAATTTACACTTGTGAGTGAGAAATCCACACCAAAATTAGCTACATCTCCCACGTTATCCCAAATTGTATTATCGGCTAATCCTGTAGAAACAGGTAATTCCCGTTTGAACAACATGTCTGAAATATCTTTATAATAATATTCAAGAGAACCACTGAGCCTGTTATTGAAGAAACCAAACGTAATTCCTGCATCATAATTGGTGGTAGTTTCCCATGTCAGTGAACTGTTACCCAAATTGCTGACTACTGTTCCTGAGGAGATATATGAAACATCGCCATATCGGTTATTCGCTGTATTGGAAAAATTTGTTGTAAATGCATTACTGCTGATTGCATTGTTACCTGTTTGTCCAAAGCTTGCTTTTAATTTTAACTGGTTCATCACTGTGATTAATGGTTGAAAAAACTCTTCCTCCGAAACTAACCAACCTCCCGAAATGGCAGCAAAGTTACCCCATTTATTTTTTCCCTGAAATTTTGAAGAACCATCCATACGATAACTTACAGCAAATACATATTTATCCATTAAACGGTAATCAGAACGGAAAAAGTAAGAACGTAAATAATCTTCGTCGGACAAATATGAATGCATGGTTAGCATTTGTGCAGGATTTGTAACTCCCATTTCTGGATACATACCCACTAAGTCTTTTCCTTCCATTTGTCTGCGCCATCCATTTACCCGCATCGATTCTGTTCCTAGTACTGAATTAAACGAATGTATGCCAAAAGATTTGTTATATTTAAAGTAAGCATTGTAGTTGATAACCGTACGTGTTGCATTATTGTCGAGCGAGTAGGATTTGTTGTCTTCTGTAATTAGCGCACTGCGCCAGTCAACCGACGAATTGCTGATGAAATCGACTCCGAATTCGCTTCGTAGGGACAACCCTTTTATCGGAGCAATCTTTAATTCGGCAAATGAATTTCCCAGAAAGCGGTACTGATTTACATAATCTTGCAAAAAACGGCGGTCGTTGTTTGCAGCTAAGTTTCCTGAACGTGCGCTCCAGTATCCGGTTGGATCAGCCTCATCATAAATAGGCATCCAAGGCAAAGCGTTTCTGTTTGCCGATTCAAATGCACCATTTGTTCCCCCACCACCACCAATAGCACCGGCATAGCCGGTTTTTACTCTGTTATTTTTACTATATGAAAATGAGGCATTGGTGCCTATGGTTAGATTTTTTATAACTTCAAAATCAGTATTTATTCTGCCTGTAATACGCTGTAAATCATTGTTTTTTAAAACACCCTTATCGTCTCTGAAGTTAAATGACGAGAAAACTGATCCATTTTCATAACCCTTGGTCATGTTCAGATTTATGTCATGATATTGTCCAGTACGTAACACCACATCGAACCAGTCACTGTTGATTGCCAAAGCCTGTTCTCGTGTTAAGGGTGAGAAGGGAACTTTTGCAGGATCGAGGGTCTGAGAAGGTTGCCAGAGTGCTGCTGAATTACCTGTCTGATTTTGAACGGCTATATCAGCTAACTGAATCCATTGACTTGTTGATGCATACCCTATTTGTTTTGGGGTACGGGTCAACTGACTGTATCCGTTTGAATAATCAACAACAATATTTCCTTTTTTATCACCTTTTTTGCCTGCTTTTGTAGTGATGATAATTACACCGGTCGATCCCCGAGAGCCGTAAATGGCAGTCGCTGCCGCATCTTTCAACACCTCCATACTTTCAATATCATTCGGGTTTATCAACGACATAGGGTCTTGCGAAACAGTACGTGAACTGGCTTCCAAACCATCACCCGAATACATGGGAACACCATCGATAATCCACAATGGAGAAGTTCCGGCATTAATTGAATTTATTCCCCTTATATTGATTTTAGTTGGAACACCTAACAAACCCGAAGATGTGGTTACGTTAACCCCAGCAGCCCGCCCCTGTAAACTTGCGCTAGGAGATAAAGTTTTCAAAGAAGTTAGTTCTTCCGATTTGACA
>JAGOEF010000227.1 GCA_017997855.1 Bacteroidales bacterium | reverse complement strand
GCGGAGGCAAAAAAACGAAAAGCCGAAAGGGCACAGCTGCTTGCCGAAAAACAGGCCAAAGCACAACGCCCAGTAAGCGCAAAAAAGCGCAGACATCTCGAAGACAAGAAGAAATGACAAATAAAGCAAAAGCTTACTTCGGTGCTTCGATAGCCTCAGCAACCTCAGTAAGCCTGTGTTCCGGGCACTGAGGGATTCGAGGAACGAGAATCGTCCCGTAGTGCCCGTGATGTTTGCTCAATATTTTTAAACCTGTTATATAGCTGTTTGCTTTTGACAATAAAATTTGCTTTTTTTGACAAGTTGAAAATAACATAACCAAATAATAACAATTATGATTGAAACAAAGAAGATGACTCCTCAGGAGTACATGGACAGGGAATCGAAATACGGTGCCCACAATTATCACCCGCTACCGGTTGTTCTCGAACGAGGCGAAGGTCCGTTTGTTTGGGACGTGGAAGGAAAAAAATATTTCGACTTTCTTTCAGCTTATTCAGCTGTAAATCAAGGTCATTGCCATCCTAAAATCGTTAATGCCTTAATTGAACAGGCACAGAAAATGACCCTGACTTCGCGCGCTTTTTACAATAATGTGTTGGGCGAATACGAAGAATATGTAACCAAATATTTTGGTTACGATAAAGTGTTGCCGATGAACACCGGTGCCGAAGCTGACGAAACTGCCCTTAAACTTTGCCGCAGATGGGGTTACGATAAAAAAGGCATTCCTGAGAATCAGGCAAAAATAATTGTTTGCGAAGGTAATTTCCATGGTCGCACCATCACCATCATTTCGATGAGTACCGATCCGGATTCATTTAAAGGTTTTGGGCCCCATACCCCCGGATTTATCACCATTCCTTACAACGATTTGAACGCCCTGGCAAAAGCACTCGAAGATCCGAATGTTGCCGGATTTCTGGTTGAACCCATTCAGGGCGAAGCCGGTGTATTTGTTCCCGATGCAGGATACCTGAAAAAGGCCTCCGAAATGTGCAAAGCCAAAAATGTACTTTTCATTGCTGACGAAGTGCAGACAGGTATTGCCCGTACAGGGAAATTGCTGGCCTGCGACCACGAAGGTGTTCGTCCCGACATCCTGATTTTGGGTAAAGCTCTTTCGGGAGGTGTGATTCCGGTGTCTGCTGTTTTGGCCGACGACGATATCATGCTCGTTATTAAACCCGGTGAACACGGTTCTACTTTCGGAGGATTCCCATTGGCAGGTAAAGTTGCCATTGCCGCCCTGGAAGTGGTAAAAGATGAAAAGCTTGCCGAAAAGGCAGAATATCTGGGCAAAATTTTCCGCGACGAAATGAGCTCAATAAATTCGCCAATGATTGAACTTGTGCGTGGTAAAGGACTACTTAATGCCATTGTTATTCGTAACCAACCCGGCAAAACTGCATGGGATGTGTGTGTCGAAATGAAGGAATGTGGTGTTTTGGCCAAACCGACTCATGGCAATATCATTCGCTTTGCACCTCCGCTGGTAATTAACGAAGCCCAGTTGCGCGAGGCCATCGGACAAATAAAAAAGGCCTTTGCTAAATTCATGTAAACTGGAATTATAGATAATTAAAAGCTCCGGTACACCGGAGCTTTTTTTTATGTGTATTTGCAAAACTCTTGTTTAAGCAATTGCTCAATTAAACTATACCAAATGCAATTTGAAGAATTCAACGAGATTCTTCGAATCAATGGTTTGTTGTTCCCCGGTTTTCAGATTTTTGATTCCTACCTGTTGCCGAGCAATTTCATCTTCACCCATCATGGCAATAAAGGGAATATGGCTGTCGTCGGCATATTGAATTTGTTTTTTCATTTTGGCCTGATCGGGATACATTACAGCGCTGATACCTTCATGACGCAGTTTCGAAATGAGCCTGAGCGCATGTAGTTCTTCGCTTTTGCCAAAATTTACAAACAACACTTTCGCAGGGGTTTCAATGTTCTGTGGAAACAGGTTTTCCTGCAGCATAATATCGAAAATACGTTCGGCGCCAAACGAAATACCCACACCCGAGACTCCATTGAGACCAAAAATTCCGGTGAGGTTATCGTAACGGCCACCGCCACAAATACTTCCCATAGCCAGCTTATCGGCTTTAACTTCGAAAATAGCCCCGGTATAGTAGTTTAAACCACGAGCCAGCGATACATCGGGTTTTACCTTGGTTTTCAGGTTTCCCGAGTTACAGTATTCCAGCAATTCGTTGATTTCGGATAAGCCCTTACGACCGGTTTCCGAATTGATGAACAATTCTTCAAGAGAAATCAGTAACTGATCCGTTTCAGCATTTTCGCAGTACATATCAAGCAAACGGTCTGCGGTAATTTCGTCAACACCTTTTTCTGTAAGTTCCAGTTTTACTTTGTCGCGGCCTGTTTTATCGAGTTTATCGATGGCAACCGTAATTTCGGAGAATTTATTGGCGTACCCGAAAACTTCGGCAATACCGTAAAGAATTTTCCGGTTGTTCACATGCACTGTAACCTCAATTCCGAGTTGGGCAAAAACCTCATCAACCAATTGCACCATTTCGAATTCGTTGACTATTGCATCGGAGCCAATCACATCGGCATCGCACTGGAAAAACTCGCGGTAGCGGCCACGCTGAGGCCTGTCGGCACGCCAAACAGGCTGAATCTGAAAGCGCTTGAACGGGAAACTGATTTCGTTCTGATGCTGCACCACAAAACGGGCAAAAGGAACCGTAAGGTCGTAGCGCAAACCCTTATCCGACACAAAGGGCAACAGTCCGACAGCATCGGGGTTATCGCGTTTATCACCGGGAACATCCGACAAAAAATCGCCGGAATTGAGAATACGGAATAAGAGTTTATCGCCTTCGTCGCCATATTTTCCCAGCAGGGTGCTCAGGTTTTCCATAGCCGGAGTTTCAATCTGGCTGAAACCATGCAGCATAAATACTTTTTTTATTGTTTCGAAAATAAAGTTACGCCTGGCAGTATCGGACGGACCAAAATCGCGGGTTCCTTTGGGTATCGAGGGTTTTGTCATAATTGGTGCTTTTGGGGTTTACACATTGAATCGGATGTGCATAATATCTCCATCGTTCACAACATAAGTTTTGCCTTCGACCCTGAATTTGCCGGCTTCCTTAACGGCATTTTCGGAGCCGTATTTAATAAAATCGTCGTATCGCATCACCTCGGCGCGGATAAAACCACGCTGCAAATCACTGTGAATTACACCGGCAGCTTCGGGGGCTGTCATACCTTTCTTAATAGTCCAGGCTTTAATTTCTTTCGGACCAACGGTAAAAAACGAATGCAGATTAAGCATATCGTAGGCTGCCCTGATGAGGGTATAAACGCTGGGTTGGGTCAACCCGTAGTCTTTCAGAAACTCCATTCGTTCTTCGAGAGTCTCCAGTTCTGCAATTTCCGCTTCGAGCTTACCGGCCACTATCAGCACACTTGCCCCTGTACCTTCGAGGGCTTTCACTACCGCATCGGAGTGTTTGTTGCCCGAAAGTGCCGATGCCTCATCAACGTTACACACAAAAAGAACCGGTTTCTCGGTGAGCAGCGACAGGTCAGCCACCAGACTACGGTCGTCGTCGCTGACGGGTGCTGTGCGTGCATTGTTCAGGTTTTCGAGATGGTCTTTGTAACGGCCAAGAACTTCGAGTCCGTGTTTTGCATCTTTATCGCCCACCTTGGCAGCTTTTTCGAGTTTTGTCATCTTTTTTTCGACCGATTCCAAATCCTTAATCTGGAGCTCAATGTCAATGGTTTCCATATCACGTACCGGGTTCACCGAGCCATCAACATGGGGCAACATTTCGTCGTCGAAGCAGCGCAGCACATGAATCAATGCATCGGCATTGCGAAT
>JAGOEF010000226.1 GCA_017997855.1 Bacteroidales bacterium | reverse complement strand
TGCTGCAGCGCGGCAACATGCCGCACATTGGCAATTACCACATCCATACTCCCCGGTTTCATTTGCTGCACGGCCTCTACCAGTCGTTGTTTCAGTAAGGAAATGTTGTATCCGGTCTTCACCGAAACGGGCAATGGATTCAAAAAGATCTGATATTCGCGGGGGGCATATATATCGGCTTTATTCAGCACCGGAATTACCTGCTGCTCCTGCATGTTCATTAAAGTGCATACTTCATCGAGCAAGGCGGTTATATCAGAATCGCTGTCGGATGTTTCAGCCAGTGGAAGAACAATATCGGCACGGGCAATGCGGTCGCGTGTTCTTGCAATACCCATAAGTTCAATTTCGTTTTCGGTGCTGCGTATACCTGCCGTATCGATAAAGCGGAACAAAATCCCCTCGATTACCACGCTGTCTTCAATCACGTCGCGGGTGGTTCCGGGTATCTCGCTCACAATGGCTTTATCGTCGTTGAGTAGCAGATTGAGCAGCGACGACTTGCCGGTGTTGGGTCTGCCCACAATGGCCACGCCCACCCCTTTTCGTATGGCATTGCCGTAACGGAACCCTGCTATCAGGCTGCTGATTGTATTGAGTATCTCACTGATGAGCGATTGCAAGACTTCTCTGTCGGCAAATTCCACATCTTCGTCAGAAAAATCGAGTTCCAGTTCAATCAAACTGATGAAATGCAGGAGTTGCTGCCTTAGACCGGCAATCATGTGACTCACACCTCCCCGCAACTGGTTTATGGCCAACCGGTGTTGCGATGCCGAAATCCCACCAATTATTTCAGCCACAGCTTCGCTTTGCGAAAGATCGAGCTGCCCGTTGAGGAATGCACGCTGGGTAAACTCTCCCGGTCCGGCTGGCTGGGCACCATTATCTATCATCAATTCGAGCAGGCGCTGCTGAATGTAAGTACTGCCATGACAAAAAATCTCTACACTATCCTCACCGGTATACGATTGCGGGGCCTTATAGTACACTGCCAAAACCTCGTCAAGCACTTCTTCGGCATTTCCTATTGTACATTTGTATAATTTCCGTGGCTCAAACATCGGCATATTTCCCGAACGGCTCAGCAGCAATGCTTTCATGATTTTCAAGGCATCAACTCCGCTCATTCTTACGCAAGCCACCGGACCGCTGCCTGCCGGTGTTGCAATGGCGCATATTGTAGTGTTATCAATCATTCCAAAAGTTTTATCACGACAAAAGTAATTAATGTTACTGATTAAAACCATGCCAAACACACAATTTGATGTTTTGCAATCGGTTTCTATCTTTGTGCCAACTTTTTCAGGAAAAATTATGACAAAACTCAGAATTGTTGTACTCGCGAAACAGGTTCCCGACACACGTAACGTAGGTAAAGACGCCATGAAAGCCGATGGTACGGTGAACCGTGCTGTATTGCCTGCCATTTTTAATCCCGAGGACCTTCACGCCCTGGAGCAGGCACTGCGGCTGAAAGAAAAATTTACGGGCAGCCACATCACTGTGCTTACGATGGGTCCTTCGCGTGCAGCCGAAATCATCAGGGAATCGCTGTACCGCGGGGCCGACGATGGCGTGCTGCTCACCGACCGCAAATTTGCCGGCAGCGATACACTGGCCACATCCTATGCCCTCTCGCTGGCAGTGAAAAAACTGAATCCCGACCTGATTATTGCAGGCAGGCAGGCAATCGATGGCGACACAGCACAGGTAGGACCTCAGGTAGCCGAAAAAATGGGCATACCACAAATTACTTATGCCGAAGAAATTGATTTTAGCGATGGAAAACTGGTTGTAAAAAGGCGTCTCGACCGCGGTATCGAAATTGTTCAGGCACAACTGCCGGTTCTGGTAACCGTTGGTAGCTCGGCACCGCACTGCCGTAACCGGAATGCATTCCTTACACTTAAATACAAGCATGCCGTTACCAACACCGAATTGCAGGAGTTGGCCAGCGATTACTTTGTTCAACAAAAACCCTGGCTCAAAATACAGGAATGGGGCGTAACCGACATTGGTGCCGAAGAAGAATACCTCGGTTTGAGCGGTTCACCAACCAAAGTGAAGAAAATCGACAATGTGGTTTTCACTGCCAAAGAATCGTTGAAGCTAAGCGACAACGAGGTGGAAATTGAGAATCTAATGAAAGATTTAATTATCAACCATACTATTGGTTAATAATTGGTTACAATACATTAATTAATGTTTTTATTAAGATAAAATTAAACACTATTATATGAACCATGTTTGTGTTTTTTGTGAGACCGGTGAAGGAAAAATTGCCGATGTAAGCCTCGAATTACTCAGCAAAGGTCGGGAACTGGCCAACACACTCAATTGTAAGCTCGAAGCACTGGTTATCGGTTATAATATCAGTAAAGAAGCCGAACTGCTTCACCAATACGGAGCCGATATCGTGTACCTCGCCGACGATGCACGCCTTGAATATTATCAAACCCTGTCCTATACCGCCATAACAGTGGGTGTAATAAAAGAAACGCAGCCGCAGATTTGCCTGATGGGTGCAACCAATGCCGGTCGCGATCTGGGTCCCCGGGTTTCGTCAGCACTGCATAGCGGACTTACGGCCGACTGTACCGATTTGCAGATTGGCGAGCACTACGAAAAAAAGACCGATACCACCTATAAACAATTGTTGTATCAAATACGCCCTGCCTTTGGCGGTAACATCATTGCCACCATTATCAATCCGGATCACCGCCCGCAAATGGCAACGGTGCGCGAAGGTGTTATGAAAAAACAAATGTTACCGAATTCCGGTAGCTTCGAATTAAAAAAACTGGATGTACAGTCTTATTTAAATGACTCTGATTTTGTTGTAGAACTCATCGAGAGGCATTTTGAGGCTTCGAAAGTCGATATCAAATCGTCGCCGGTGATTGTTGCAGGAGGCTATGGAGTGGGCTCAAAGGATAACTTCCGCCTGCTGTATGAACTGGCTTCGGTGTTGGGTGGTGAAGTTGCCGGAAGCCGTGCAGCGGTTGATGCTGGCTATGTGGAACACGAACGGCAGGTTGGGCAGACAGGTGTTACCGTACGCCCCAAACTGTATATTGCCTGCGGTATCAGTGGTCAGGTACAACATACCGCCGGTATGGATCAGTCGGCAATGATTATCTCGATAAACAACGACCCGGAAGCTCCTATTAATGAAATTGCAGACTATGTAATAACCGGCGATTTGAATTCGGTGATACCCAAAATGATTGCATCTTACAAGAAAAATAAAAAATAAAGAAACCATGGCTAATTTCTTCGACGATAACGACAACCTGAAATTTCATCTGCATCATCCGTTGATGAAAAAAATAATTCCCCTTAAGGAAATGCAATTCCGTGATTACGGGGTGTATGATGATGCTCCTGCCGATTATGAAGATTGTATTGACAGTTACGAAAAAGTGCTGAGTATTATCGGTGAAATTTGTGGCGACATCATTGCCCCCAACGCAGAACATGTTGATGCCACGGGTCCCGAGGTAATCGATGGCAGGGTAAAATATGCCGCCGGAACCCAACAGAACCACGATGCACTCACCCGAGCAGGTGTAGTGGGTATGGCTTTCCCCCGTAAATACAAAGGTCTCAACTTCTCGATGGTTCCTTACGTGATGGCTGCCGAGCTTGTTTCCCGTGCCGATGCAGGCTTCGCCAACATCTGGGGGTTGCAGGACTGTGGTGAAACATTGCTGGAATTCGCCAGTGAGGAAATCAAAGACGAGTTTTTGCCCCGCTTTAACGGAGGCGCCACGGCTGCCATGGACCTTACCGAGCCCGATGCAGGTTCGGATCTTCAGGCAGTAAGGCTGAAAGCTCATTGGGATGAAGCGCGTGGCACATGGCTGCTGAA
>JAGOEF010000225.1 GCA_017997855.1 Bacteroidales bacterium | reverse complement strand
GCTTTCTACCGTAATGCTGAAATCATCAACATACAAAGCGCTTCCCGAATCGTTGTGTGCCCTTAGGCAAATTACAATATTGTTGTTTTTAAAATCATTTAAATCAATTTGTACCGTATCCCAGTCGGCGCTTGTTGCCGGAACAAAACCATTATTACCTGCATTGCCGCTTACTGTAGCCATATCGACTCCGCCAATTCGCCAGAGTTCGTACGGATAGCTTGCTCCGCAATCGGTAGAAAGTAGCACTATGAGTGAGTCTTTAAATAAGGTTTCCATCCTTTTCTTGTAAGCATACAAAAAGTTGAGGCTGATATTACCCGTATCGGGAAGCAAAATTTGTGGTGATAAAACATCATCATGCTGGCCTTCGCGGGGCAGGTAATTGTAAAAATTCATACATAAAGCACGGTTATCGTTTTCGGTGTCCCATCGCACCATGTCCCAGGTTTTACCCATATCGGTATTTATGATAAACCAATCGCTGTTGGTAAGACTATTTGTAAAAGTATCGAAGGGCTGAGTGTACTGGAGTTCGTGTTCCCCCAATACGTTGAAATAATGCACAGCGTGGTTGTCGTACATATTATATTCCATGATGCTTTGTTCGGTATGTATGGCCGATGCGTACACTTCGTTTTTACCTGCAATACCCGTCAGTTGTGGTAAATCTATCTGAGTACTGGCTCCCGGAAGCAGGAGCAGGTTGGGGATGGCGTCGAAAACCACAATACCGTTGTAACGTGCTGTGATTTTTAAGTCGCTTACTGTTTCGGTTCCATTATTGGTAATACGCAGCACTGGATCGAAAACCGCATCTTCCGGACAGTATACCTGTTCTTCGGGCATCTGCAACTCACAACTTATGTCGAATCCATTATTTACCGGTGGGGCAGGGGTATAGGTCATGGCAAGATATTGGTATGCCGCAAGGACATCGATCATTCCATTGCCGAAGGTATTGTCTTCGCCGGGTTCGCCCAAGTCGGATGCTGTGGTATACAGTGCATATTTCAGCTCATAAGCACTGGCATTGGGGAAAGCTTCACGCAACAACAGCAATGCGCCTGAAACATGAGGGCAGGCCATTGAGGTTCCCGAAAGAAACTCATAACTGTTATGGCCCGATGCTGAACGAACATTATATCCGGGAGCTACTACTTCGGGTTTTATCTGTAAAGGCCCTTCTTCGCTGATACAGGGTGTTGGCCCGCGACTGCTGAAATCAGCAATGGGGTAGGTTTCGACATTTCCATTGACTGCACCAATCGACATGCAGTTTACCTCGTTGTAGGCTATCATGGCAGGAAATCCATTGGTGGCTGCGCCCGGTCCTTCGTTACCTGCCGAAAAGGGGGAGCAGATGCCTGCTGTTTCAATCACCTGAAGTATTTCGGCTTCCTGCATCTCGCAGGCTCCTATCATTATTGCCAGATTGTAATCGTATCCCCACGAATTATTAATCACATCGGGCATGTCGTCGGTGGTTTCCGGATTCCCGTCAGGGTCGAGAACCCATTCGAAAACCGACATGAAATCGGCAGGATCTAACAGGTCTGAATTGCTCGAAGCTACCGGGTCGGTTGCCATAAAATACGCGTTATAGGCAACACCAATGGTGTCGTGTGTTGTCGGGTCAAGTCCTAAAACAGTCCCGGTAGTATGTGTGCCATGACTCGAAGATGCATGATCCATGGGAATGGAACTACGAACACCATACCAGCATTGCGATGCCGGAAAGTGATTCCCAAGATAGGCTTCAGCAAGAGCCGGGTGGTCGGTCCATACACCTGTGTCCATACTCAGCAATATGGTGTTACGTCCTGTGTATCCCATGGCCCATAAAGCAGGGGCGTTAATGGCCAGAATGCCCGCCTCCGGCGCACTCGTGGTCTTAAGGGTGTTTCCTCGCTCAACGCGTGGCTCCGAAATATAAAATTTACCATAGTTCAGGTCGATGCAGTCGATATCGTCGCGTTGCATTATTTCCGTATAAAAAGCAGGTCTTGCTTTTATAAATATGGCATTGCGGATCCAAAAGGATTTTACTTCGCTGATAAGCCCCGGAAATCTCTTGCCGGTTTGTTCAATCCATAACAACACGTCTGATTGGCCGATTCGTGCAGTATTTTGTAATTCATTGATAACCAGACTTCCTCGTTCGGAGTTCGAAATCTTTTGCCTTTTTATTTCCTTTTCGATTGAAATCAAATCAGCCTGACTATTCAAATATATAATAGCCTCAATATATTCTCCGGTACCCGTTGCCTGCTGAAATGCTTTTTCGAAAGCAGGGCTTATTCGTATCTGAGAGCTGACTGGCTGCCATGCAAACAGCACTGTCATTACAATCAGTAGTGTTTGTATTTTTATTGCAAGAGTGATGTTTTGTTTCATATACTGATGTTATTTTGCTTTATCCTGTAAAAATACGATTAATCAGTAGTCGACAAAACAATAATCATTATTTTTTATGGTTATATTTGTCGGATAATACTGGAAATATGAAATTCTTTCATGGTGTGTTATTGGTGTCGGCTTTTTTAGTCATTACCCTGAATACAAGCTTTGCGCAGAGCAGTTA
The DNA here is from genome assembly GCA_017997855.1 of Bacteroidales bacterium. The sequence goes on along the minus strand of JAGOEF010000225.1, from coordinate 1,295 downwards.
TACGGCCGATTCGGCTTCGTCGGTTACCGGTATGGGCGGGCCCCTGATAAGCCTCGGTTCAGTGCACGGGAATTTTGCATTTTATATGGGTGGAGCAGGTGGTTTGGTGGTTCGCGATGTGACCATCGGTGCTTTTGGAATGGGTCAGACTACACAGATTACCGACTGGACAGCTCCCGAAAAGTACATTAGCATTGCTTGTGGAGGTGTATGGCTTGGTTATGCGTTTATTGCTGACAAAACGGTTCATCCCGTAGTTGATGTTCTCGCGGGTATAGGCACACTGAATACTTTCGTTAAAAACAGCTATTACTCAAATAATGCCGATAAAGCCGGGCTCTATGTAGTTGTTCCTCGGGTTGGTGCTGAGTTTAATGCGGGAGATTATGTCAGAATCAGCATTGGGGCTGAATACCGCTATTTTGGTTTTATGAAAAGGAATGACACATTCAGCAGCAGCGATATTTCGTCACCGGGAGGGTACATTACCGTGAAATTAGGCGGGTTCTGATACATGCGCTTCGACAAGTTTTGTCTTTTTCAATAATGGTTTGTGCCGGATTTTCATCATAACAAATACACTATGAGACCTGTAATGATATTATTTTTCCTTGTTGCCACCATAAGTTGTGGTTATGCACAGGACGATTATTATGGTATTGATTTTTCGAACAACAAGTATCCATATGGCAAATGGAAACCCGAAGTATTGAAAGAAGCCAACTCATGCGCTCAAGCCGGATTCATGACTGAAGAAGAAAAGAAAGCCGTGTTTCTGGTTAATCTGGCACGGCTCGACGGTAAGTTGTTTGCTCAGACATTCTGGCAGGATTATTATGACTCTCGGCGGATGAAACCCTCTGAATCGGTTACCTCTCTCATAAAGGATTTGGATAAGACCAGAAATTTGCCGGTGTTGTCGCCCGAAAAGGACTTATACAGAGTGACCGAAGATTTTGCTGTTAAAAATGGTAGATCAGGAAAAACCGAAAACAAGGGGTATAAGGCGCGTTATGCCAAAATCGCGAAGATGTATTCCGGTATTGTTGAGAACTATCATCTGGGTAATTCCGAGGCCATCCACATTGTAATGGCCATGCTGCTCGATGATGCAAATGCTTCGAAAACGAATCGTAAGAACCTTTTGAGCAAGAAATATAATGCGGTTGGTTTCAGCATCCGTGAGCATAACAAGCAGAAATATAACACGGTTATGGGTCTGGCGACCCGAAAGTAGCTAACCAAGGGCTACATCGAGAAGCATCATTACCGCAAAACCAAGCATGGCTCCGATG
>JAGOEF010000224.1 GCA_017997855.1 Bacteroidales bacterium | reverse complement strand
CAATAACGCGGTCATCATGCGTCAGCATGATATCGAGGGCATCGTTTACCGCGTTTACCATATTCATTATCTTATTCATTGTTTTGCCTCCTTCCATTTTAAAAACCGTTCGTGTTCTGTCTGTTGCTGCTTCAAGTCGTCCGGCATATCAACATACATAAACCGGAATGCATCCTCTAGCGGATAGGCCGGGTAGTTTTCGGCCTCGATAAACTGACGGTCGGTTTCTTTCTTATATTCATCAATCAGTTGAGCTTCCAAAGTGTCATTATATACACCCCTGGTTTCCAGGTAAGCCTTCAGTCGCTTCAGCGGGTCGGTGCAATCCCATTGTTCTTCCTCTTCTTTTGTCCGGTATTTTGTGGGATCGTCCGAAGTGGTGTGGGCTCCCTTACGGTAAGTTACAGCCTCGATGAGAACAGGACCTTTACCTTCCTGAATGTGTGCCACACTGCGTTTCACCGCCTCATACATTGCGAAAAAGTCGTTTCCGTCAACCTGAATTCCGGCGATGCCGTAAGCCATGGCTTTTATAGCAATACCCTCAGAGGCGGTTTGCATCCTGAATGGGGTGCTGATGCCATACTGATTGTTTTGTACGATAAATATAACCGGGGCCTTCCAAACGCCGGCAAAGTTCAGTGCTTCATGAAAATCGCCTTCCGAAGTACCTCCGTCGCCAACAAAAGTGTACACAATCTCGTCTTTCCGGCGGTAATTAATTTCGTAGCCAATTCCTGCGGCGTGCAGCAACTGAGATGCAATGGGCACCGACATGGGAAGCATGTGGTTCGACTTTTCGAAACGTGAGCCGTCTTCGTAACCCATAAAATATAAGAATAGTTCTTTGAGCGTAGCACCTTTGGCGAGATAGAGTCCCATTTCGCGAAAAGCAGGAACAACCCAGTCGTCGTGACGTATTTGCTGGGCAACGGCTCCGGCAATGGCTTCCTGTCCGTAGTTGGGAGGGTAGGTGTAAATGCGCCCCTGTCGCTGATACGAAACAACCATGAGGTCGGCTGTGCGGGCAAAAAGCATGTCTTTGTAGGCTTTCAGTACCTGTGCATCACTCAGATCGGGAAAATATTTTTTGTTGATGATTTTCCCATCGTTGTCCATCACCTGAAAGCGCTTCTTTTTGGTGGGATGGTATTCTGTAAACATAGTAATTAGGTCAAATTATTGTTAAACTATTTCAATAACAGATGTATGCTTGTTTTGTTTAATAATGCCTGATTGTGTCCGAAATTATCTATTTCATCGGTATTTTATTTTAATTTGTAAAAGTTGTTAAATAAATAAAAAATACTTATATTGTGCAACATGTAATCTTAATAATGTATTTCATGTACAATTTGTATCACAATATGTAAAATTAAAACAAAAAATTATGAAAAAGATTTTAAGTCTGTGTCTTGGGTTGTTAATTGCAGCAGGTGTTTCACTTGCACAGGAAACCATGTTTATTTACACGAAGGATGGTAATGTAACCAAAATTGCAGTGAGCAGTATCGAGAAAATCACTTTTTCCGGCGATAATTCGCTTCCTGTTACCAACACGGTAACCGATGCCGATGGAAATGTGTATCGTACGCTTACTATTGGTCATCAGGTATGGCTTGCCGAAAACCTGAAAACAACCAAGTATAACGACGGAACACCCATTGCCTTGATTACCGACTACGAAGCCTGGGGTAAACAGACTACCGGGTCATATTGCTGGTACATGAACAACAGCGATAACAAGAATGTTTATGGTGGGCTGTATAACTGGCATGCTGTGAATACCGGAAAACTATGTCCAAAAGGCTGGCACGTTCCTGTAGCTCAGGAATTCGCAGCACTTGTGGGTGCGGTAAACAGCGATGGTTCTGCATTAAAAGAATCGGGGACAGCCCACTGGAAAGACAATCCTGAAAAAGTTTCCAATTCAACCGGCTTTACTGCTTTGCCCGCCGGGCGTCGCGAAGACAAAAGCTTTGCCGGATCAGAAACTTCGGCTTTTTTCTGGACGTCGAATCCCAATGGAGAGAACGAAGCGTTTTATTATACTATGTGGAATACTTCCAGTCTGTTTATTAAATATGCATCAAAGAAAACTATGGGCTATTCGGTGCGGTGTGTACGTGACTAATAATTATAAATGCTCCGGCCCAAAACTCAATGGAAGTAAGTCGTTGGCGTTGTTCCACTGTAAATTGTGATTCAATCCATGAAGTATTAGTTTAAATGCTTTTTTATTTCGGTCGGTGGTTTCGCAAATTACCTGCCGGCATGCTCCACAGGGTGGAACAGGTACTTTTTGTACATTGCCATCAGCATCGAGGGCAGTAATCACCAATGCGGTAATTGCCAGATCGGGGTGCACCGATTTACAGTAGTACAGCACATTGCGCTCGGCACACATCCCCGAAGGATACGCAGCATTTTCCTGATTCGCTGCAGCTATTATTTCGCCATTTTCGAGTAAGGCAGCAGCGCCTACCCGAAATCCCGAATAAGGAGCATAAGCTTTAGTAGCTGCATCAATGGCTTTACGAACGGTTTCCTGTTCAGCAGCAGTCAGTTCGGTATTGCTGCATTCGAAATAATTTATTGCAATCTGTTGTTGCTTCATCTTATCCAATCTATTGTTGCAAAGATAGTTATTTTTGGTCAGCAAAAACTGAATCTGCTGCATTTAGCCGGTCAATTACATATAAATTTGCAGAGGTTTATAGTTTGAATTTGGCATCCCCGATAAAAAAGTGTTAGTTTTACCGCATTAATTTCTTGACTATGTTTGAAGCATTACAGGCAATGGATAAAGTCCGGCTTGATTTTACCGGTGGCGGCTTGTTGATTTTAAATATTACCATTGCAATTATCATGTTCGGTGTTGCACTCGAAATAAAACCGGCACATTTCAGGGAACTTTTGCGCAAACCAAGACCTGTGGTTGTGGGTTTTTTGTCGCAGTTTGTTTTACTCCCTGCGCTTACATTTTTACTGGTGATGGCATTCTGGAACAATATTACCGTGGGAGTGGCCATGGGAATGATTTTGGTAGCAGCATGCCCCGGTGGCAATGTCTCTAATTTTTTATCGACTTTTTCAAAAGGAAATGCAGCCCTTTCGGTGTCGCTAACCGCCATAGCAACCATGGTAGCTATTGTATTGACTCCGCTGAATTTTGCCATTTATGGAAAGCTGTATCAGATTGCCGGGCCGCACAATAGCAATGAACTATTGCGACAGATCAGCATCGAGCCTTGGCAGATGTTTAAAACTGTTCTGATATTACTGGGCATTCCCATTGTTGCCGGAATGCTGTTCAATCATTATTTACCTAAAATCACCGATAAAATTAAAAAACCGATTCGTATATTCAGCATCATTTTCTTCATGGGCATGGTAGTCATGCTTTTTGTGAGCAACTACGACTACTTTTTGAAATATATAGCCTGGATTCTATTGATCGTGTTTCTTCATAACCTGTTGGCCTTATCGTCGGGCTATGGCTTTGGGAAACTGGCACGGTTGAATGAACAAAACAGCCGCACCATTGCCATCGAAACCGGCATTCAGAACAGTGGTCTGGGTCTTGTCCTGATTTTTAATCCCAATATTTTTTCTCCCGATTTGCCCTTGGGCGGTATGATGATTGTGGTGGCATGGTGGGGAATCTGGCATATTATTTCAGGTTTTACAATTGCAAGCTACTGGCGGTATCGTTCCGGAAAACAATAAGTATCCCTGATGACACGAAAGACCTCTATACCTGCAAATATGTTGCGGTATTCACCAATGTGGAACCTGTTTTCGAAGTACGTTTTTTTTGTACACCGTTTGTTTTATAGAACCATTGCTATCGAAGGACTGGAAAACATCCCTTCGGGTGAA
>JAGOEF010000223.1 GCA_017997855.1 Bacteroidales bacterium | reverse complement strand
ATTTTTACGGTCCCTATACTTCGTTATATACTATTAAAACCCTGATTTCGCTGCTCAGGGTACTCTACCGGCCCCGTACATGCCGGCTGGCTTTAAGCGAAAGCAAGATTGCAGCCGGTAAATTTGACGTCTGTCTCGAATATCACATTGGCAATTGCAAGGCTCCCTGTGTCGGACTACAAAGTCGCAGTGAGTATGCCACTGCCATCGAAGCTGCCCGGGTAATTATCCGCGGAAAACTAACCGAAGCCATTGCCTATCTGCATAACGAAATGCAGCATTATGCCAATCAGCTGCAATTCGAAAAGGCACAACAGGTAAAGGAGAAAATCGCCATAGTCGAAAATTATAGGGCTAAGTCAACCGTAGTAAGCAATACCATTAAAAATGTGGATGTTTACGGCCTTGTTGATGATATATCGACCGTGTATATATCCTATCTGAAAGTACTCGACGGAGCCATTATTCATTCCTTTAACACCGAATTAAAACGATTACTCAACGAATCGTGTGAAGACCTGTTGCTTCAGGTGGCTTACGAAATGTGGACAAGCACTGGAAGAGATGCTCCCGAAGCCATTGTACCCTTTTATCCGGAATTTATCATTGAAGGACTTAAATGGACGGTTCCGCAAAAAGGCGACAAACTTGAGCTTCTGAATCTGGCGCAACGAAATGCGCGGTTTTTTATGCTCGAAAAACAAAAGATAATCGAAAAGAAAGACCCGGATAAAGCCATAGACCGGAAACTGAATACATTGAAGAAAGATTTACGCCTCAGTGTACTGCCCGATGTTATTGAATGTTTCGATAATTCGAACTTGCAGGGTACACACCCGGTAGCGTCGTGTGTGGTTTTTAAAAATGCCAGACCTTCGAAAAAAGATTACCGGCATTTCAATATAAAAACTGTGGTTGGAGCCGATGATTTTGCCTCTATGGAAGAATTGATAAACCGGCGCTACAGCCGGCTCCTGGCAGAAAAAGCAGAACTTCCCAAGCTGATTGTAATCGACGGTGGTAAGGGTCAGTTAAATGCTGCTGTTGCCAGCCTTACAAAGCTAGGGCTCGAGGATAAAATCGCCATTATGGGTATTGCCAAACGTCTCGAAGAAATATATTTCCCCGGTGACTCAATTCCGCTGTATCTCGATAAAAACTCAGAATCACTCAAAATAATCCGTCACCTGCGCGATGAAGCCCACCGGTTTGCCATCGGGTTTCACAGAGACAAGCGCTCTTCGGACTTTCTCAGAAGCGAACTGGAGCAAATACCGGGTATCGGAGAAAAAACAATTGCTATACTTCTGAAAAAATTCAGTTCTGTTGATAAAATTCAAAAACTCGACATACTTGAATTGGAAAAAGCAATTGGCAAACCGAAGGCAAAAATATTAACCGAATACTTCGCCAACAGGTAAAAAAAAGAGGCCTTACGGCCTCCTTTAACTATTGTTTTTCTTCAAGTCTTTTTTCTCTTTTCGACTTCCTTTTCATCAATTCATAAGTAATGGGCGTTGCAATGAAAATTGAGGAGTAGGTCCCCACAAAAATACCCAACAAAATTGCAAATATAAAGCCCCGGATAACTTCACCACCAAAGATAAAGATAGCAAGCAACACCAGCAGGGTGGTCAGTGAGGTCCCGATGGTACGGCTCAATGTGCTGTTGATGGCAGTGTTCATTACTTCTTTGCGGTCACGTTTTTTGAACTCAGCCTGATATTCCCTTAGGCGGTCGAATACAACCACCGTATCGTTGATTGAATATCCCACCACGGTAAGTATAGCCGCTATAAATGCCTGGTCAATCTCAAGCGAGAATGGCATTATGGAATAGAACAACGAATATGCCCCAAGAACAATTATCACGTCGTGAACCAATGAAGCAACGGCACCAACCGAATATTGATATTTTTTAAATCGGATTAGGATATAGATGAAAATAACTATCAGAGCCAGCACAATGGCTATTACTGATTTCGATTTAATGTCATCGGCCACTGCCGGTCCCACTTTCTGCGAACTCATTTTATAGTCGGCAAGGAATGTCTGCAAATCGGTGCCTGCAGGAAGCATGGGTTTAAGACCTGTGTAAAGCAGCGAATCAACCAATTCATCAGATTTTCGATCGGCGGAATTAATTAAATATTTAGTTGAAATTTTAACCTGATTGCTGCCTCCAAAAGTTTTTACCACGGGTGTTTCTCCATTAAATACAGGCTTTAAGGCTGTGGCAATTTCTTCAGATGAAACAGCTTTATCGAATTTCACCACATAATTACGCCCACCGGCAAAGTCGATACCGGGGTTCAGACCACGGGTAGCCAGCGAAACCAGAGAGATAACAATCAGAATGCCTGAAATAACATAGAATATTTTCCGCTTCGCAAGGAATTGGATGTTTACGTTTTTAAATGCATTTCTGCTGAGACCTGTTTCGAAAACAATATTTTTACCACGTTTCACCTTGCTGTCGAATATGAGACGCGTGATAAAAATTGCCGAGAACAAGGAGGCCAGAATACCTATGATAAGCGTAGTAGCAAAACCCTGTATGGGACCAACCCCGAAATTGAAGAGGATAATACCTATAAGTAATGTGGTTATGTTTGCATCGATAATTGCAGAATACGCGTTCTTGTAACCATCCTTTACTGCCAGCGACAAGGCCTTTCCGGCCCGGAGTTCCTCCCGGATACGTTCAAAAATCAGGATGTTCGCATCGACTGACATACCAATAGTTAGAACTACCCCCGCAATACCCGGAAGGGTAAGAACCGCACCAAACGAAGCCAGTACACCAAAAATAAAGAACAGGTTGGCAAGCAGGGCAAAGTCGGCGGTGATACCGGGACGTCCGTAATAAACAATCATATACAACATCACAATAATAAATGCAATGATAAATGAGTTCAGCCCTGATGTTACAGCTTTTTGACCTAAGGAGGGACCCACAATTTCTTCCGAAAGAATATGAGCCGGTGCCGGCATTTTACCAGATTTCAGCACGTTAGCAAGGTCTTTTGCCTCGTTGATGGTAAAGTTTCCGGTTATAGAACTTCTTCCACCTTTAATCTCGTTTTGAACAGTAGGATAAGAATATACATATCCATCGAGTACAATGGCAATACTTCTGCCTTTATTTACACGGGTAATACGTGCCCATTCGTTGCTACCACGGCTGTCCATCGACATGGTTACTTCGGCGTATGCACTTCCCTGCCCAAATTCTTCACGGGCATTGGTAATCACATCTCCGCCAAGGGCAGCCTCACCGGTTCTGCTATCACGCTTCAGCGCGATAAGTTCATAATAATCCGGAGAGTTTTCCATAGGTTTAAATGCCCATGACAAAACAATTTCGTCACCCAGAATTTCGTGTACTTTTTCGTTATTAAATATAGCATTTACCTTAGCTGTATCCTTAATATGTGCACGTCCAACCACCGGACCCGGCAGTAATTCTCCCTGTTGGGTCACATTGGGAATTAAACGCTCGAAGAGGGGATTTTCTTCAGCTACTGCCGGAGTTTTGGCTGCGGTATCAGCCTGAGCCGGTTTCGCGTTAGTGTCAGCAATAATGTTTTCATCAACAATCAGGTTTTGATTTGCCGGTTTTGCCGTATCGCTTCCCGTTGTTTTTGCAAGGGTATCGAGGTCGGCAACTATATTGGTTTTCTTCAGCAAATTGTTGATTTGCTCAAGTTTTGGAGCTACCTCTTTGTTCTCGAAGGTTTCCCAGAATTCGAGCAAAGCGGTTCCCTGCAGCAGTTTTCGAACACGTTCCGGATCTTTAATACCGGGCAATTCGATGTGGAACCTGCCTTTTATGGCAAAATCTTCCTGAATATTGGGCTGAACAACGCCAAAATGGTCGATACGC
>JAGOEF010000222.1 GCA_017997855.1 Bacteroidales bacterium | reverse complement strand
ACTTACAGCATTCTTGTTGACTGGTAGCGAAAGACCTGCCTGTGCCACGAGTTTTACCCTTGGTAGGCCAAACTTAATAGTGAGTGTGGGCTCGAAGAAATATCCCGTGTCATGGGCTTCATCCTGCCAGATATACACCATTACTGTCCGAAAAGAGAAAGAGGTCTGGAAATAGTTGCTCACAAACGACAGCGAAGGTTGTATAAATGCCCGGGCCACCATATCATGTGCTTCAGACCCAAATATGCCTGATGTCTGCAGCGAGCTTATTCTCCCAATACCTGTTCCTCCATAAGCGTCAATCAGCCCGAATTTGCCCAGTCTGAGGTAATAGCCTGAACCTGCTTCTACAAAGATATGCTGGTGATAATCGTCACTATTTTCGTTTTTTTCGCTCATAAAACTGCCATTCATCATTAATCCCCAGTGTTCAAGGGGTGAGTAAGCCGATTGAATATCAACACCCGAAGTACCTCCATGTACCGATGCATTCAGCGATTTACCGGAATGTATCATCGGTGAATTAACGACATTGGGGACATAGGCCGGTGCACACGCTTGATAAAATGCAGCAGTCAAAATTGCCAGAAATAAAACGATTTTCATTTTCATGGAATTTGTGTTTAAACGATTTGTACAATTTACACCTATTTTAAAAGATATCGGTAACTTAAAAGGCTTTGATTCTATATTGTACCCATTAATGGGTGAAGGCATTAAATTAAAAACGGGTTAGATTCCTTTTGCTCCCTCATCGAGTCACACACAAAGTACCCGGATGTAAACCTATTCCATAATACCTTGCAGCAAAAATCGGTAACCTAAAATTAGCTCAGAGTCTTGTGCCGGTGACTTGGAGTGGGAGGGAAGTGGTATTTAGCCCGTAGGGCTTCAACATCGATAGAATTGCAGTTAAAAAGGAATTATTGTCCGTAGGACATTAACCTCAGAATTTTGATGTTGATTCCCTACGGGAAACACGATTTTATTCGCCTTGTTTTTAATAATGTTTATGCCCTACGGGCAAAACCGGGAAATGGCGACAAGTTATTAAAATATTGTCATCTCGGGCGCCTCGCTTCCGCAACGACCTACGACATATTATCGTTGTTATTACGACCCGTCTAATGCAGATTGCTTTGTCCTCGTTCCTTGTCAGCAAAGACGGGTGGCAGGAGTTGCCAACCCCTTCAATAAAAAAAAGCCGGACTATAGCCGGCTTTTCAGATGATTATGCAAACGAATTACTTGGCATGTTCTTTTTCGAAATCTTTCATAGCCTGAACTAAAGCCTTCACATCTTCCATGGTGCAGGCATTATATGTCGAAGCACGGTATCCACCTACAGAGCGATGGCCTTTAATACCAACAATTCCGCGCGCAGAGGCAAACTTCACAAAATCTTCTTCGAGGTGTTTGTATTCGTCTTTCGGAACAAAGCAAATGTTCATGCGTGAGCGATCTTCCTTATCGACAGTGCCAACAAAAACCTTACTGTTGTCGATGGCATTATACAGGTAATTTGCCCTTTCGTCAGCCAGTTTATTCATGGCATCGAGTCCGCCCATTTCTTTAATCCAGTACAGGGTTTCGCGCAATGCGAAAATATTGATGCACGGCGGTGTGTTATACATGGAACCACCTTCAATATGGGTCGAATATTTCAGCATGGTCGGTATCGGTCTGTCAACCACCTTTTGCAGGTATGCATCCTTGATAATCACAAAAGTAACCCCGGCAGGTCCCAGGTTTTTCTGTGCACCACCATAAATCATTGCGTACTTCGACACGTCAACCTTACGGCTCATAATATCGGAGCTCATATCGGCAATCAGTGGAACATTCACGTCGAGGTCTTTCAGCAGTTCGGTTCCTTTGATGGTATTGTTGGTGGTAATATGCAGGTAATCAACATCGGCAGGAACGGTATATCCTTTGGGGATATATTTGAATTCGCGGTCTTTCGACGATACTTCAACCACTTCGCCCCATAGTTTGGCTTCTTTAACAGCTGCCGTGGCCCAGGTTCCTGTGTTGATATACATAGCCTTGGTCTTCATGAAATTGTAAGGAATCATGCAGAATTGCAGGCTGGCACCTCCGCCAAGAAACAACACACTGTAACCTTCGGGTATTTCGAGTATTTCTTTAAACAGGGCTACCGTATCGGCAAGAATGGCTTCGAAGTCTTTTCCGCGGTGCGAAACTTCCATTATTGATTGTCCTGAATTGCCAAGTTCCAGTACGGCTTTGGCGGTATTTTCCAATGTACGGTCCGATAATTTGCACGGGCCAGCATTAAAAATGTGTTTTCTCATGAGTCTTATTGTTTTAAATTTCAGTCAAAATTATAAAATACTTGCTACTTCAATCATATTTTACAACATAATTGATTTCGATGGCTTTGCCGCCACCTTACTGAATCAGGTGTTCAACAAGAATTTTTACCCCCAGCCCCATTAAAATCAGGCCGCCGGCAATCTCGATCCGGAATTTTACATAACGTTGCAACATACTGCTAAAGCGGCTTCCGGCAAACGAAACGATAAAAGTTACCACAACAATACAGAGCACCAGCCCGACAATCTTACCCCCGATAAAGCCCACCGAGGCACCCACTGCCAGTGCATCGATGCTGGTTGCCATGCCCAGAACAAGCAGGAGCCAGATGTTTTCGGGATTCACGCTGTTGCGGCTGCTGTCGTTTGTAAAACCTTCATACATCATTTTTCCGCCGATAATAACCAAAAGCGCAAACGCTATCCAATGATCGTAGTCGCAGATCAGCGTGCCGAGTTGCATCCCTGCCAGCCAGCCCAGCAATGGAAAAAGGCCCTGTACGAGAGCGAATACAAGCGCAAGTTTTAAAGCAGTTTTGTTCCGGTTTCCGGTAATGCAGCATCCGGTAGCCACAGCAACAGCCAGACAATCAGCATTCAGTGCAAGTGCCATGAGAATCCACTCCAGCATCCCCAAAAACTAATAAAGGAAACGTTTAATCTTCTGGGTGGCTGTTTTTTCGAACGGCGTCGGTTTGTATATTACTTTGTTGAGGCGGGCATATTTACTTACCTGCTTGTTGATGTAAATCTGCAATTCAGCCTTGAGTTCCTCAATCTTCCGATCGCTGTAGTCTGATACTTTGTCGTAAATATCGTTGTATCGTTGTTCGATTTCTTCCTTATTGAAATGCACCAGAGCAACCAAACCGCCATTCTCTTCAACAACCAGCGATTCAACCACATGGTCGAAGTTGTTTATAAGAGATTCGATGTCTTCGGGGAAAATATTTTCGCCTCCGCTACCGAGAATCACATTTTTATTTCTGCCGCGAATCGACAGAAATCCATCCGCACTCAACACACCGAGGTCTCCGGTACGGAACCAGCCGTCAGGTGTGATAACTTCGGCGGTAATTTCGGGTTCTTTGTAATAGCCCATCATAACATTCTTTCCGCGTGCCCATATTTCTCCCACTCCCGTTTCAGCATCGGGGTTATTGATTTTCAGTTCAACGCCCTGAATGGCAGGTCCGGTAGACTGCAGCCGTGCCGTACGGGGACTGGTACCGGCAAGCAGGGGGGCCGTTTCGGTAAGTCCGTAACCAATCGCAAGAGGAAAGCGGGCATCGAGCAGAAACTGTTCAACCACCGGATCGAGCTTAGCACCACCCACACCGAAAAACCGGATTTTTCCACCGAAAGTTTTCATCAGTTTTTTACCGGCAATACGGTGGAGCAACATTTTTATATTGTGATTGCGATACAAGCGGGCAATCAGCTTATTCTTTTTAAAGCTAGGGGCTATTCGGTTCCGGTAGATTTTCTCAATAATCATCGGCACCGTTAGCATCATGGTGGGCTTTACTTCTTTCAGAGCTTTCAGCAT
>JAGOEF010000221.1 GCA_017997855.1 Bacteroidales bacterium | reverse complement strand
TTTTGCTCTTCCGGAGCTTGCAGTATTTCAAGGTCTTCGGGCAGGGCACCATTGAGGCGATAACCTTCTACGGCCTCGCCGAGGAATGGGTCGGCAGCCATCTGTGCCTCAAATTCGGCACGGGTAGCTTCATCCATGCTGCCCTGCAGATACATGGTAATGAGTTCCTGTTCGGTATATGAATTAATCGTTTTCATTTTTTGAGAATTTTTTTCAGTTTGATACGCCCATTTTGCAGGTGGCTTTTCACCATAGCAACCGGGATTCCGGTCTCCTCAGAAATTTCGTGATATGATTTCCGGTTATAGTAAAACATGAGGATGCAAGTTTGCTGTGCATCGCTGAGTTGCCCGATGGCCTGCTGCATTTCGGCTTCGGCAACCTGATTGCTTTCGGGCTCGGCCACTTCCGACACGATGCCTTCGTTGAGTTGGGTTTCCGGAATCTGATGACGGGTTCGGTTACGCAGCACCTGCAGGCAGTGGTTTTTGGCCACGGTGTGCAACCAGGCTGCAGCATTATCGACGAGCATCCGGGGTGGTTTTTTCAGCAGCATCTCAAAAATATCGGTAACAGCATCGAGGCTGTCGTCGCGGTGATTGAGGTAGCGCAGACAAACGCCGTACACACGGTGTGCATACCGGCGGTAAAGCTCGCTGCAGGCGCGGTCTCTTGCGAAACCGGCCAGCATCGAGATGAGTTCGTTGTCGCTGCGCTCTTTCATCACTTTCGATTTAAGGCTGCAAAGTACTAAAAATTCTGTGTTCTGCTTTCGAGTGCCATATATTCATTATACAGGTCGAAGTAGCTTTTTGAGGTCATCATAATCACCCCGCCGGTTACATCGCCATATTTTGCAGGGATTCCTCCCGTATAAAGTTCCATCGATCCGATGGCCATGGTTGGCAGTGAGGTCATTTCGTCGCGTACTTTGATTCCGTCGATGTATACGCTGCTGCTACCGGGACGTGAACCGCGAACCACCATTTTGTTTTCGACAACCTGAATGTCGGAGCTGATGTTACGGGCAACCATTACCGGATTCTTGGCTCCTGGCATTTTTATAATGGTTGCCGAAGGTACCGGGATAACCGATGGGTTATCTTTTTTAATCATGGGCTCACGCTCGGCAGTTATCACAATACCCGGGTCGATGATTTCGGCGTTTACGGTCAGTCGTACATCACTCATAAAGGTAATTTGGTTATTGTACACTTTTACATCGGTTTTTTGTACCGAACGATATCCAACATACGAGATATCGACTGTGTAGGTTCCGGCATTGAGGGGCTTCAGTTTGAACACTCCATCGAAGTCGGTGGTGCTTCCAACAATGGAGCCGCCCACATTAACACTCACGTTTACGGCATACAAGGGGTTTCCGTTTTCATCGAAAACTTTACCGTGAATTGCCGAGCTTTGCGCAAAAAGGCCACCTGTTGCTGCAATCAGGAGGGCCATCAGAATCAGGGTTTTCATATCGCTTTTGTTTTAAAGGTTTACCTGATGATGCCAACCGGGGGGTAAATTGCACGCAACGCTGTAAATATTTTTTTGGTAATTTTTATAAGGGTCTGTCTATTCGGCGGAAAAACTCGAGTAATTCGGGCATATCAGCCTGAACACTTTGGCAGCCAGCCTCCTTCAACAGGGCTGAGGCAGCCTCGGTTACGGGAACACGCGGAAATCGGTATTCGGGTGCTTCGTTAAGGAATCTGATTAGTCTGAAAGCATCGAAACTGCGAAACATTCGTTTCAGGAATGCCTCCCGCGTCGAGGTGTTGCGTTGGCAATTCTCTACAATTTCGAGAAAAGTGATTTTTTTGCAGTAGGCAATTAAGTGTTCATCGAGCCCGGCGATGCCGGATAAAACTTCATCGGGGGTGGCAGTGAGCCATTGCGGGAAACACGCGAAAAAGCCTTTCATTATTGCGAACAGTTGCGGATGATAGGTAGTTTGCATACCTTTTTCGACGGCCAGTTTTACTGCCGGACCCGTACCAAAGGGCACGCGATCGGAGATGCGCGGTGACGGGTGTACGCAGGTTCCTGCAATACAGGGAATTTCGGTGAATGCTGTGAGTTTATGCAGAAAATAGAAATCTTCGCCACCCTGCCTCGTATTCATCCCTCCGGCAGCAGCATAAGCCGAAGCCCGTAATGCAAAGCAGGAACCCACCGTGTGAATCGGATGCGGGTAACCCGCATAGGCAAGTCCCAGCCTGAAGTAGCGCACGTGAAGTTCGTAGGCAGCAGCGGCTTCATATATTTCAGGTGAAAACTCCTCCCCCGAAACCGGGTGTTCAAAATAAAGTGTTGCAGCTTGTATACGGGGATGCGAGTCGAAAAAATCAACAATCGATTTCAGGTAGTTCTCGTCGATTTCGCAGTCGGCATCGAGCGAAATCAACAGTCCATCGTTGCGGCCACAGGCATCGAAAATACGGAGGGCGTCGTCCATACCCGATTTGCGTGCCAGGCCCACACCTGAAGTTTTGTGGGGCACATCGGCCAGCATGCATGCAGTAAAATGCATATCCGGACCGGAGTGATTTACAGCAAATTGAAGCACATCGTTGTAGGTCTGCTGGTTCTGCTTTTTCACTTGGTCAGGAGCATCTACGCTATGGTTCACCACAATAAGTACCAGCGTTTTGCAGTTGGCATTGCGCTGACGCAGAAAGCAATTCAGGGTGTTCAGCAACAGGGGTTCGTTGCAGGCGGGAATTACCACCACTACATCGGCATTTATAGGCGGGAGTTGCACAGACATCAGGGGCGAAACCCTGAATCTGCGAAAATAGGTATCGGCAAAACCCATTGCAGGGCTTATTTCTTGCTTTTCAGATAGCGTTCGTTCAGGTTGGCGACCACATCCCTGGTAATATCCATACCTTCTTCGCCATACAACACAATGGCTCCCGACGAGTTACCGAGAATCATACTGTACTTATCGTTGTTAAACTCGTGAATATAGTTCAGCACCGAATCGTAAAGTTGTTTGTTCATGGCCGTTTGTTTGTCGAGGAGCTCCTGAGTAAGCTGTGCATCGAGATCCTGAAGCTTTTGCTGCTGCTGAACCAGAGCATTTTGCTGCGCATCCATACTCGATTGGCTGAGGAAAGTACCCAGACGGGCTTTTTCCATAAATGCTTCGTAGTCTTTTTCGAATTGTTTTACCTGACGCTCGAGGTTGGCTTTCGATTTGGCATGCTCGGTAAGCAGATCCTCATTGAGGTCGATCGACATCTGATACTGAAGCAGTAAACTATCGAGGTTAATATAGGCAATGGGGAGCGTGGTTTGCAGCGTATCGTTGAGTTTGCCGCCCTTACCTGATTTTGCCGAGGGGGTGCCCTTTGCATTGAAAAACATGATATACAACACCACCAGACCAGCCAGCAGCAATACGTTGAGCACTACGAGAATTTTAACGAGAAGGTTCTGATTCATAATGTTTCTGCTATTTTGTTTCAGGCAAATGTAAGAATTATTTGTGGGCTTTCAATCGTTTAACAAAACAATAAGTTTTTTTGAAACTTGGCGATTTTTGTTAAGTTTGTTTGCGAATTAAACTTAAAAACCTGATTAAAATGATACACAACAAACTGATTAAACCTCAAAGTATTGTAGTAGTAGGCGGTTCCGACGATGTGATGAAGCCCGGCGGCAAAGTGCTGAAAAATTTGCAGGACGGTAATTTTAAGGGGAAACTCTATGTGGTTAACCCCAAGGCCGAATATGTGCAAGGCATGAAAGCGTATTCTTCGGTTGAAGATTTACCCGAGACCGACATGGCCATTCTGGCAATTGCCGCGCAACATTGTCTGCCAGCAATTGAAACACTGATAGCCAAAAAAGGCACACGCGGATTTATCATTTTATCGGCAGGGTTCAGCGAAGAAAGCCATGCAGGAG
>JAGOEF010000220.1 GCA_017997855.1 Bacteroidales bacterium | reverse complement strand
CAAGCACAAGATTACGTTGCAGCTGCCAGTTTTCGTGCATCGAATTGCCATAATTGTCGTAATCGCAGCTATGATCGGTCAGACATGTCCAGTCGAGACCCAGATGTGCGGCCATAATTGGGCTTAAATCAACCGGAAGTCCTAACTCGGCAGTATTATCGGTAAACATGCTGTGAAAATGCGTGTCGCCCCGATACCAGTTGTCAAGTGTCGGAACAACATCTTCAGTCCTGATAATGCGTAAGTAAAGAACATCATCGCTTGCCCAGTCCTGATCAAGATAAATCTCGAGATCGATGGTGTCGCCACATTCTGCAAAACATGTGGCAGGAAAATTATAGACAAAATACCACCATTTTTTGTTGATGGTTTCGAAAGTTAATTCCGGATCATACCAGTTGTAATCGGTTGTAAATTTAAATGTGACCGACTGAGAACGTTGTATGGCCGAGTCGTCAAAACCCTGAATACTGATAGAAGTATTTTCTGAAGATTTTAAAAGTATTTGCGAGAAGAACTCATCATCGCTCAGGTTATTGAATAAAACAGGGCCATCAAAGGAATTTGCCGAAGCAGGTTTGGCTTTTACAGTAATCGAGACCAAATCCACATCCGAAGAAAACGATAACGCATCATGAACAATAAAAGCAATGGGAATGGAAGCTGGATTGCCCATTGAATCAAATTTTTTACAAATGTAAGGAGCTTCAACAAATAGTTCAGCGTTTACTGTATTGGCCTGCTTGGGATCATGGTACTGGGCTTGCAGCAATATACCCGTTAGCATGAACCCCCAAAAAACTAAAACAAATCTCATCCGGAGCATTATTAAAAACACTGTAAAATTAGTGTTAATTTGAAAAAGGCCGGTTATGGATTTAATAAATTTTACTGAAAAGTTCAAAAAAATGTAGTGTTTTCAAAACGAACTCTTATTTAAATTCAAAACACAGACTTTTAATGGCTTTTGGTTTGGTGAAATAAGTTATTCTTTTAATAATGTGAAATTTTCAATGTGTTATAAATCAATGATTTGTGCTTTTAACAAATGGCTGTGAATTATTCGATAAAAAAAAATGCTGGTATATATGCTGAGTCAAAAAAAAACACTAATATTGCAGTCCGAAAAATTATGGATTTTAAAGATACAAAGCGATGGAATTAATGAAAGTTGTTCAGCAGGAATTATCAGAAACAAGAGAATTTCCTAAGTTTAAAGCCGGTGATACCGTTACGGTTCATTATAAAATCAGGGAAGGTAATAAAGAACGTATTCAGCAGTTTCGTGGTGTGGTTTTGCAGCGCAAAGGTCATGGTGCCACAGCAACGTTTACGGTTCGTAAAATGTCAGGATCTTTTGGCGTTGAACGTATATTCCCGATTACTTCTCCTTTTATTGATCAGATTGAACTGAATAAACAGGGTATGGTGCGCCGCTCACGTATATTTTACCTGCGTGGCCTTACCGGAAAAAAATCGAGAATCAAGGAAAAACGCAACTCAAAAGTTGCTCTATAGTATCGAAAGGCGCTTCAGCGCCTTTTTTATTGTTGTAACATAGTCCGTTTTATTTGGGAAAACTCCGGGCAATTTCCTGTTGAAAAAAAGTATTTCAAATTTTCGGAAGTCAAAATTTTTTTATTTAATTTTGACCTGAAAGAATATTGATATGCCTTCTTTAGAAATTCTAAACAACTTAGCCGCTCAGGTGTATCGCATGATTAAAGATCGCGACAGATACGCTTTTTAACAGTTTTCTGCCCCAATCGCTTTAATTATTTCAATTAAAAATCAAAAAAAAATCAATATTATGGAACTCCCATTTGCTGAGTCATATAAAATAAAAATGATAGAGCCCCTGAAGCGCAGTACGCGTCAGCAACGGGCCGAGTGGATTGAAAATGCTAAGTTTAACTTATTCAAACTGCGTGGCGAGCAGGTATTCATCGATTTGCTCACCGATAGTGGTACCGGTGCCATGAGCGACAGACAATGGTCGGCACTGATGATGGGCGATGAAAGTTATGCCGGTGCGCGCTCGTTTTTCGAACTTAAGGAAAGCATTGGCAATATTATGGGTTTCGAACATGTGTTGCCCACCCATCAGGGTCGTGCTGCCGAAAATGTACTGTTTAGCGTGCTGGTAAAAAACGGAGATATCGTCCCCGGTAACTCGCACTTCGATACCACCAAGGGTCATATAGAATTCCGTCATGCCCATGCTGTTGACTGTACCATTGACGAAGCTTTCGATACAGCCTGCCTGCATCCGTTTAAAGGGAATATCGACCTGAACAAACTCGAAAAAGTGCTGAAGGAAAATCCGAAAGAGAAAATACCATTTATTGTAGTTACCGTTACCTGCAATTCGTCGGGAGGACAACCCGTGAGTATTGCCAACCTGAAAGCCGTTTACGAAATGGCAGGGCGCTATGGTATTCCTGTTTTATTCGACTCTGCCCGCTTTGCCGAAAACGCCTATTTTATCAAATTACGCGAAGAGGGTTATGCCGATAAAAGCATTAAGGAAATTGTGCGCGAAATGTACCGGTATTCCGATATGGCTACCATGAGTGCCAAAAAGGATGGAATTGTAAATATCGGAGGATTTATTGCCTGTCATGACGAAGATATTTACCGTCGTGCCTGCACCTTTAATATAATGTTCGAAGGTTATGTAACCTATGGTGGTATGTCGGGTCGCGATATGGCCGCACTGGCTGTGGGTCTTAACGAATCGACTGAATTTGAGTACCTCGAAACGAGAATCAAACAAATCGAGTATCTGGGGAATCGCTTAATAGCGTTTGGGATTCCCATTCAACAGCCCATTGGCGGACATGCCATTTTTGTTGATGCCGCCAAAGTGCTTCCCAATGTACCCAAATCGCAATATCAGGCTCAAACCCTGGGTGTGGAACTGTATCTTGAAGCCGGCATTCGCGGTGTCGAAATTGGCACCCTGCTTGCTGACCGGGACCCTGAAACCCGCGAAAACCGCTATCCTGCTTTAGAATTACTGAGGCTTGCCATTCCACGCAGGGTTTACACCAATAACCACATGGATGTAATTGCCGTGGCGCTGAAGAATGTGTTCGACAGGAGAGACACTATTACCAAAGGTTATAATATCACATGGGAAGCGCCTATAATGAGGCACTTTACGGTAGAGCTGGAAAAAGCATAATTGCTCCGGTAACCACTTCGCCGGTCTCATGGTTCAGTTCCGAACCCATGAGACTGTGCGGAATGGAGTAAACAATCAGCAAGGCAAGGGCTGCAATCAATGCCAGATAGGGTCTTTCTTTCTTTAAGTTCCCGATAACGGCAATTGCATACACTACAATAACTATAAGTGTTTTATTGTCGGTTAAATCGAAACCAAACGGGAAACCGGTCCAGTAGGCTCCGAAGGCATACTTTTGAATAATTGGTCCCAGAATCATACCTCCGACCAACAGCATGATGAAACTGATATTCAGAAACTTGCGGTAACGCTTGTCGCGGAATGCAGCCATTATACCGGTGAGATTCGAAAACAACATTGCCAGAAACATCACCAGAATATGAGGGATCATAAATCCGGCCGGAACATCCCCTTTAAACCGGATTATCACCGGCTGATCTTTACAAACTTCAATGGTATTGCCCTGATAATCAAGCATCAGATAATATTCTAATTTTCCGGCAGCCGGTTGAGATGGAAGAATTGCTGTCAGCAAATCTCCTGAGCGATTGAAGTTGATTTCCGTCCATTCCTTTTGGGTAGGATAGGGGCGGTAGATTATCTTTCCAATGGTGCCTTGGGGAAGACCTTTTAGTTCAATCTTACAATCGTGGGTAAGGTTCTGACTGCGTTTCAGCGAAAGTTTGTAATCCTGTCCCCCCAACTCAATACTGATTTTTTGAGGGTAAGTCGGT
>JAGOEF010000219.1 GCA_017997855.1 Bacteroidales bacterium | reverse complement strand
TTCCAAGTCCGAATGTGGAGGGTGAAACTCCTCAACCATCATTATCAGCTACTTTCCCAGCACAGTCTCAGAACTGGAATCTTTATTCTGCCATCGGTGGTGCTCCTGTTTTACTGAAAGATGGTAAAATTGTTTTTGATTTTAAAACAACGCTTTCGGGCAAATACATGACGAATTACGAGCTCTTGCAAACCGATATATTCTCATCAACCGTACGACCGCCACGCACTGTTATTGGCAGTACTGCCGATAACAAAATCGTTCTTTTCGTGTGCGATGGTCGTCAGGGAGCATACAGCGATGGCGCAACCATGCTTGAATTGGCTCAGATTATGAAAGGCATTGGTTGTGTAAATGCACTTAATCTCGATGGTGGTGGTTCGTCGGCAATCATTGCCGGGGGTACATTGCTCAATAAGCCTTCGGATGGTACTGAACGGACTGTGCCTTCAGTTGTTGCTTTTGTCAAGAAAAAATAGTTATTCGTTTCGTGTTTCGCGTTTCAAGTTCCGGTTTCAATTAATTTATTTGATTATTATTAAATGAGGAAATTATTAACGATTCTTTTATTGTATTGCATTATTATAAACACTAAAGCGTTAGATGTAGTCGTTTATAATGGAACGGGGCAATCGGCTGAAAACAAACTGATTGCTATGACGATTGCGGGAATTGTAAATCGCGATGCACCCCGGTTATATCTTCGCAATGTGTACGAAACCTGGAGTTACTCCCAAACCGATGAAACATGGGAAAATCTGTACAAAACAACCGGAGGCGTAAATTTCTCGGTTATTTCGGATATTAATACGTTAGTGCAAACTTTTAATTCATTCTTAAAAGGTGCTATCACTTACGATGCTTCGCTGACTTACAGCAACTTCAGTGGGCAATCGTTTCGATGGCAAGCTGAAGCGGCTGCCATGCTTGGCGGACTTACCGACTGCATTCCGGTGCCTTCAACCAACACAAGCATTGATATAAATAAACCAACAACGATTGATGTTCCCGATTTTTTTAACGGGCAAGCCACCATACAGGTTTCAGCTCAGTTAGAATTGCCAACTCACGCTTGGAATAATATCGCACTAACACAGGAACAACGTTATTTTGCATGGCTCGACTGGGCGCTCGATAATCTGTTGCCACGCTGCAACACATCAAAATTTTACTTGCGCGAAATTACCGATTGGGCGGTAAATCAACGTATGTTTCAACTCAATCTGGCAGGAACCGAAGATTTGCGATTTACCTCACTGAGCGACGAAAAAGCAGCTAAAATTGAGCGGGTTATGAATTATCTGAAAACAAAACGACCGAATGAAATTTTCCACGTATACGGTTGGATGCGTCCCGAGCCGCTTGTGCAATGGATTTCGGCTTGGGGTGGAAGTTTTCACGAAACGTTATTGAGCAATTTGTCGTGGCATCATGTGTTTCCGGTCGATGCAAATTTCAGTTATCAACGTCCGGCTGATATTAATCCCGAATTAGTTTCATTGGAAGATAAATACTATGTGCTTTTCATCAGTTCCGAGGGTGATGCAGGCAACTGGAATATCGGTTTTCAGGGTGGTGCATGGCAATCAACTACCCGCGGACAAGTGCCTGTTGCCTGGGGTTTTAATTTACAAATGTTCGAAGAATTTCCGTTTGTAGCGCAGTATTATTACCGAACGGCCACTGCCAACGATGGTTTTATGGCCGTGTCCACGCCGCTGGGTTATGCTTATCCGGATGTTTTTCCGACTTCGTATTTGCCCGATGCAAAAGCAAAAACTATTGCATTGATGGATAAATTCAATGTAAATTCGGTGTATGCGTATAAGCATTACAACGGAGCAGCTTCTTCTCAATATAGAGGAATTACTATTTCCAATAATTTTAATTTCAGCAATTTAGGTTTGTTTGCCGAGCAAACCAATGCACAGATGACTATGTTGTTTGACCCTGCACTGATGACGCAAAAAGCCTATACCAATTACGGTGGTTTGCTGTATAATCATGTAAACGACGATACTTTTTATGCCGATTTTTCGAACCTCACTACCGTACGCGACCGGATTGTAAGCAAACTGAGTGGCAAAACAAAGCCCCGTTTTCTGATGGCCGGTTACCAACGATTTCGGTTCGACAATGCCACATTGGCTACAAACGATGTTACATTGCCACGCCTTAAAACATTGATGGATGATATTAAAAATAATACAAGCATTGGTGCGGATGTAGAATTTGTTACACCCGAAAAATTCACATATCTCTTGCGGAAGTCGCTTGGCTTATCAACCACTGTGCCGGCAGTAGAAAATAACGGTCAAAAGCTGTTGGTTTTCAGCGATCAAAACAATCGGCTGCAACTGAATCTGCAACTCGAAAGTGCGCAGCTGGTTCAGATTCGCGTATTTGATTTGGCGGGAAAACTGATTTTAAGCGAAAACTGGAATATGACCATGTCCAATGATTTTAAAACTATTTCTGTTGCACAAAAAGGGATCTTTATTTTGAACATAAAAGGACAAAATGTAAATTTGACATCAAAAATAGTAAATGGTAAATAGTTAAATTGCAAGTATTTTTTTAATGAATAATCGTTCCTCCGCACTCGATGCCCTTCGGGGTTTAGCTATTATCGGCATGGTACTTTCGGGTACTGTTGCCCCTACTTTACCTGCCTGGATGTATCACGCACAGGTTGGACCGCGTTCCAATTTTAATTTCGATCCAACGATTTTTGGCATTACATGGGTCGATTTGGTTTTTCCTTTCTTCCTTTTTGCTATGGGAGCGGCTTTTCCGCTGGCTTTAGGCCGAAAATTAGATAAAGGAGCGACAGTTACTTCACTTTTGCCTGCAATTCTGAAACGTGTTTTTTTATTGGTGCTATTTGCCGTTGCAATTTATCATTGCAGTCCATACCGGCTGGGTGGAGGCTGGAATTATGCTTTGGCAATATTGGCATTTGGTCTGTTTTTTATCAGTTTTGTCCGATTTCCTAACGTTTCGGAGAAAAAAAACACGTGGCTGAACTGGTTAGGAATCGCCTTTCTGATGGGATTAATTGCCTTCAATGTCAGTTCGCAACCCGAAGTTTTCAGTAAAGGTTTCAAACTTTCGCACAATGATATTATTATTCTGGTACTCGCCAATATGGCTTTATTCGGTTCGCTTGCATGGATTTTGACACGCACAAATCTGCTTCTTCGGTTAGGTATCCTTGCATTTCTATTTGCGCTCCGGCTTACATCGGGTGTCGATGGTTCGTGGAATCAGGTGTTGTGGAATTTTAATCCAATGCAGCTTTTACCCGACTCAATCACAACAATCGTTTACAATCCGGGAGGTTGGCTGTATCGCATGGATTTTCTGAAATACCTGTTTATCGTTATTCCCGGAACCATTGCCGGCGATTTGCTGGTTCGCCGGTTTACTGATAAGGACAATGAAAAATCAATATTGCCATCGAAACAAAAAATGGGAGCATCGCTTTTGCTCATGGTTGCATTTGTACTCAGCAATCTGATTTGTCTTTTTGGAAGATATTTGCTGTTAAATTTAATTCTAAATATTGCTTTTAGCATTGCAGGATATATTTTATTGCGCAAACCAATACATTCGCTAAGCCGTTTGTATTTCAGTTTGTACAAATGGGGAATTTTTTGGCTGATGCTCGGAACGGCTTTCGAAGCATTCGAAGGCGGAATACGAAAAGACAGCGCTACCATGAGTTATTTTTTCGTTACAAGTGGGTTGGCAATTTTCACACTGCTGTTTTTCTCTTTTGTAATCGATTATTTTGGAAATAAGAAGTTATTCCGCTACATTTCCGAATGCGGACAAAACCCGATGGTGGCTTATGTAGCAGGTACTTTTTTTGTGGTTCCAATATTAGTTTTTACAGGTTTAATGCCGCATATTAATACTTTA
>JAGOEF010000218.1 GCA_017997855.1 Bacteroidales bacterium | reverse complement strand
TGTGGTGCTGGGTGTAAAGCTGAAATTTATCTGAATCGTAATACACTGTGGTGTAATTGCAATTTCGTACTTTGTCGATTTCGAGAATAAAATAGCTCTGTGCAAGTTCGGGTAAAATTTGTTTCAGGGTTTCGGCTGACATAATATATTTGTTGTCGATACGGTTCAGGAGCTGAACCGCATCCATTTCCGAAAGGCTGATCGGATCGAAATGCTGTAACAAATCAAGATACCCGGTCATACAGCTATTTATAGTATTCGTAGGTAGTTTTTCGCAACGATTTCATTACACCGGAGCCATCGTATTCTTTCTTCTCGGTACGCAAACCACGATTATCGTACGAGTAATTTGATTTTTCGATTACTGTTCCACTAGCGTCCGTTTTTACTTCGGTGATTTTATCGCCATCGGCATTATAAGTGTACTTATAAATGAAGTGCGTTCCATCTTTAGTATCTTTTTCGGTTTCTTCAATCACATTTCCGAAACTATCGTACTTGTAGGTTCTTTCTTTTTTCACCTTCCCCGATTTAGAATATTCGATAAGAGAAGTAGTTTTTCCATTTTTATTGAATTGCTCAACCGTTTCTGTGAAGGTCATGGGAACCCCATTCTGCTCAACGGTTTTAACAACTGTGCGGGATTTGACATTAAACTCCCTGGCTTTTTTTGCACTTTGACCGAAAGCCATAACCGATGCAATCATCAATACTGAAAGAAATAATGTTTTCATATTTATAAGAATTAATTAAAAATTAAAAACTGTGGTAATTCAACCATCTCATCACCTTTTTCGATGGTAAACTGCTGAATTACTGCCACTTCGCCCGAAATACTGCTAAGGGTTGAGTCCTTTGAATAGACATACACTGTATAATTCCCGGGACGCAGGTATCTGAAACTGAAGCGACCCAGATAATCTGTACTGGTTTTATCGCTATAACCGGATTCGTCACCATAAATGATATATACATCCTCATCGGCGCCGGCATATTCACCTGCCAACACAGTAAAAGTGCTGTTATAATCGCGTACCCAAACATTCCCTTTAACGGTGGTATATCCCCCTTCGCCTTCGGGTTTTTCGCACGACAACACCATAAACATCAGTAGCAACATTAACGATAGCGGTGTAAATAATTTGAATCTGTTGGTCATATTAATTTGAATTTAACATTTACAGCAAAATTAATTTTTTAAATAATCTTTCCTCATCATTATGTAAGAAAACAAAATATATTCCCTTTTTCCAGCAACTTACATCGATTCTGAGGCTTGTAAGTCCGCCGGCTGCTAAAGTTGTTGAAAACACTACCCTGCCTGTGGCATCAGTAAAAATCAATTGCCGTGTGCCCGCAAAAGCATCAATTTCGACACAGGTGAAATCACTGGCAGGATTCGGGAATACACTCAAAAGACCTTGATAATTCTCCGGCATACGATTAGTAGCCCCCACTGTAGGCTGTGTTAAACAAAATGAACCATTGCCGTTGGGATAACGCCCTTGTGATTTAATCGAGTGGGGACATACCACCATTAATGAATCAATTACTAATCCTGATGCAATGCAAAACAAAAGGGGGCTTTCGTTAATATAGAAACCCGTGTTTGTGTCTGAGACAGAGCTTAGCGCATCAGCTTCCACCACAAGAAAAGATGCCGGTTGAAGCACGGTATCACCGAAAAAGAAGCAGTTGTTGTTTTGCCGGAGGCTCATTCCGGTAAGCTTGAATGCATGTGCCGTATTGTTGTATATTTCGATGAATGAGGTACTGTCGCTTAGAATTTTGTTGTCCGTTTCGATAGCGGGATAACAAATTTCGTTCATCACAATATCGCTACGACCGGGCTGTAAATACACATCGAAATATTTAAAGGCGGCTTCTTCGGGTAGAAACGCTCCGGCAATATTATTTTCGGTCCAGAAATAGTATTGAAAACTCTTTTCGTCCGCAACAAGCTGGAAACCAAACACATTATCACCCGCCTCATCGTCATTGTGCAGGCCATCGTCGCTCATTTCGGCTGCCACAAACGGAGCTCCTGTCCGGGAGCGATAATACAAAAACACATGGTTTGCCCCGGTTACTGTTATCCGGAAGTTGAGTGTATCTCCGATAACCGGATAGACGGGAAGACATTGCGAAGTAATAACTTCAGGGGCACCCGAAACACCGGTGTATGTACTCAGGTAATTTGCCCTGGCCTGCATCAGGTCCTGCAATCCGGGAAACTGCCCCGATCCACTGCCGGTAGAAATGTACAGATTATCGCGGAATGCGGTATCGGGATAAAACTTATTGGTATCACGCAGCACATAGGGTTCAATAATTTCGTGAAGTGCTTCTGCCTGCTCGAGGTAGCGGTTGTTGGCGATATTCTGGTTTACGATTGTACGGATGTGAGCCAGGTACATTTTTTTGTAGCGGCTGTTCGAAAAAAGCATCTTCATCAGGGGTCGTGGTGATATCGAAAAGCTTACATGCTGCAGTGGATTGAGTATTTTCAGCTTGGGGATAGTCACTCCCTGATAATTGACTGAGCCATCGGATAACCTGAAACTACCGAACGACATGTTTAAATCCCAGACAATCGGGTTAAACCTGCCGTAGTCATCCTCATACATATAATAGTTTTGAGCATAGGCTATGTAACTATCAAGGTTTAGCACGGTATAGTTAAACGCGTGCATCCATAAGGCCTGGTCGATATTGAGAATTTCACTGAGATTTGCGGTGTCGTTACAAAGTGTGTAAATAAGGTCGTAAAGCCTGCTCCATCCGTATTCCGATTCCATTTTATAGAAAGAGGTGTAACCCGAAGAATCACTGTCGGTATAATAATTCAGGTTGGCATTCTGACCAAAGGGAAAGCTTAACTGAAACGGGCTCCCTTTGAAAAAAGTATTATTATCGTTACCGTAAAATTTTGAGATAAACTCATCGTTAACGGCTTCAACACTGGTGTATAAACCAATCAGGGTATCATTAACATATAATTCTGCGAAATTGGCCTGAGATGCGGGCATATATTGCCGTGCAATATCGTATGCCAGTACCTCGCGCAGAAACGAAGGATCGTAGATTACGTTACTGAGTTTCAGGCTGGTATAACCCTGATGATTTTGGTTCTTATACACAAAGTCCAAGTCAATATTAAAAGGGTTTTTCGTTTCGTTGGCGTTCCAGGAACTGAAGCCCTTATACCGTATGCCGCATTGATGATATACCTTCCCGTTGATAGACACATCGGCGGGCAGACGGATTTCGGTATTGGCTGCTGTAAAAAGACTGTCGAGAACTGCTTTCCAGCGGGGCTCATAAAAATTAATCCTGATTTGTTGCACTTCGGTAAGGCAATAAAAGTCGGTTTGAGCATAAAGGTTTACATGGCAGAAAAGCATCATACCCATTATCAACACCGTTATTGATTTCTGTATGGCTGATTTCCCAGCTTTACCCTCCATCCTGCAACCGATATTCACCTTAAAACAATGATTATTATTCTTTTACGAAGCGAAGTGTTTTTAACGAATCCCCCGAAATTATTGCAATCAGGTACATGCCATCATTAAGAGAAGAAATATCGAGCCGGCCATTATTGAGGCTTAATCCTGTAATGACTTTACCGCACATATCGGTAATGGTAAATCCGGTATTTTCGTTAACTCCCGAAACTTCGATATAATCTGAAGCCGGATTTGGGGAGATGTTGATTTCGGCAGTATTCAGTACCTGATTGCCAACGTATATATCGATTTTAGAAATCCCCAATCCTGTAGCCACCCAGGCTACCCCATCTGACTGGGTAGCCAATTTAATAACCAGCGCATCGGCCAGGCCATCAGCTTCGGTTATGCTGTGCCATGTTCCATCGCGCAGGTAACATACGGCTCCATCGTCAAGGTAATCGACAAAAACCAGTGCCCACAGATTGCTATATAC
>JAGOEF010000217.1 GCA_017997855.1 Bacteroidales bacterium | reverse complement strand
TGATTTTATTTGTATTCGCGGCCATGGGAATACTATCGGCCCAGACGGTTGACCCCTTGTGTGTCGACGGTCGCATTTATTTTAAAATTAAGGATAATGCGGCACTGAATGTTGCAGTTCAGGATGGGCGCATCAATCCTAAAGATGTGTATTTTTTACGCGACATTACCGAAAAGTACAAAATCACTGATTTGGTGATGCCATTCATCAGTGCCGAAAGCGATATTTTGCAACGGACTTTCAGGATGGATTTCGATAATCAGGATATGGTTGAACAGTTAGTGAAAGAGCTTGGCCAGCATCCCGATATTGAGTATGCCGAAAAAGCGCCATTATTTTTTATTTCGCTTGTACCCAACGACCCGTATTACAACGCTGCGTTAAGCGGAGGAATGTGGGGCTCTGCCAATTCATCGTGGCACCTGAACCTGATTAATGCCAGTCAGGCCTGGGATGTTACCACCGGTGACCCCAACATTGTGGTAGCTGTTCTCGACAATGCAATCTGGGTCGATCATCCCGATCTGGCCAATAAAGTGGTAGCTGCTGTTGACCTTGCCAATGGCGACAACGATCCGAACCCTCCTGAAGCTACCTATATCTGGTCGCATGGTACCCACTCCGCCGGTCTGATAGCTGCCGAAACCAACAATGGAGTTGGCGTGGCATCCATTGGCAATGGTGTGAGTATTATGGCAGTGAAACTGGGTGATGATGCCAGCGACGGTCAGTCGATGGCTGCCGGCTTCGAAGGAATTGTTTGGGCTGCCGATAATGGAGCCGATGTAATCAATATGTCATGGGGCACTCCGCAATATTTCCAAACGATGCAAAACATTGTGAATTACGCCTATAATAAAGGCTGTGTTATGGTGGGTGCTGCCGGAAATAATGGTAATGGTGCCGAAACTCAGATGAACCCCGATATCCCGATTAATTATGTGGGTTATCCCGCTGCTTTGCCTCATGTGATTGCTGTTGGAAGTTGTGATGTGGGCGACAATAAATCGGATTTTTCGAACTACGGAACATGGATCGATGTATTGGCACCTGGAGGATATGCTTCTGCAGGATTTTTAGGAATCGGTGCGTTCGCTGTGCTCAGTACAACCTATAATACCGCAGGAACAGTAATGGACATGCTGAATGGCACAACTGGTGGTGCAGCCACTTTTGGTGTTTCGGGTAATTACGACCTCATGCAGGGTACCTCGATGGCTGCTCCGGTTACTTCGGGATTATGTGCGCTGATGTTGTCGGCAAACCCTGATCTCACACCGGAGGAGTTAACGTATTTACTAAAAAGTACCTGCGAAAATGTAGATGCTGAAAATGCAGATTTTATTGATAGCATTGGCGCCGGTAGAATCAATGCCTATGCTGCCGTTCAGGCTGCCGCAAATACCGTGGCTCCACTTACAGCCGATTTTATGGCTTCGGCGGTTGTTATTCCCGAAGGAGGCTCTGTTGATTTCACCGATATGAGCGTGGGTACACCAATAACCTGGAGCTGGAATTTCGAAGGCGGTCTGCCTAACACCAGCGATATGCAGAATCCCTCCGATATTGTATATAATACCGCCGGAGTGTACCAGGTTAGTTTAACTGTGAGCGATGCTGCATCGAATACCGATACCGAAATAAAAACGTATTATATCATTGTGGGCAATTCCAGTGGTGGCGCTACCAGTGCATGGCTTGAGCAACACACGCATTTTTCCTCGCAATACCGCGGTGTGTTTAATATCGAAATTGCAGATCCGCAAACCGCATGGATACTTACCTACGATGGTACCGGAGGCTCTATCTCAAACGATTTTGCTGTTACAACCGATGGAGGAACCACATGGACACCCGGCATTATCGACCTGCCTACCGAGTTGAAGCCCGGTGATATTTCGGCGATTGATGGCAACAAAGCATGGGTGGCTGCTTATAACGCCAACTATGGTGGTGGTGTATTTTTTACCGATGACGGCGGACAGACATGGACACAACAAACCACGGCTGCCTTTACGGGCTCAACCAGTTTTACCAATACAATTCACATGTTTAACGAAAACGATGGCGTGGTAATGGGTGATCCCAACTCCGGCGAATTCGAAATTTATACAACCTCGAACGGTGGTACCACCTGGACACTTCTTCCTGCCGCTTCTATCCCGAATCCTCAGACCGACGAAATGGGATGGACCGGTGTGAAGGATGCCTATGGCGATACGGTTTGGTTTGGAACGTCCACCGGACGAATTTTCAGAAGTATCGACAAAGGATTAACCTGGCAGGCTTTTACTACAGGAGAAGACAATGTAAGCAGAATTTCATTCTGGGATGCCATGAACGGAGTTATTATCTGTCAGGTCACCAACCAGTCAACAGGTCAGGTTGAAAGCTGGAGTATGCGTAAAACCAGCAACGGCGGAGAAACATGGTCACCGATAACCATTAGTGGCGGATATGAGTTTTCTGATGTGTCGGTGGTACCCGGTCAATTGGGTATGATTGTGGCAACCAATATTTCGCAAACCGTGCCTGATAACTTCTCGGCGTACAGTATGGATTATGGTACAACCTGGGAAATGCTCGACGACAGCGTGCAATATACAAGTGTTGAGTTTTTTGATGAAAACACCGGTTGGGCCGGCGGATTCAACCTTGATGCGGATAACGGGGGTATTTATAAATGGATTGGATTACCATCCGACGATATTTATTTCTCATCTTCACCTGTTACCGAAGTGTATGAGTTTGCTGATTACACCTATAATATTGTTGTAGAAAATCCGGGAACAGGCACCGTAAGTATTTCGGTACCTGCAGGAGATGAATTACCGGCATGGCTCAGCCTTACCGACAATGGCGATGGTACAGCCGTGTTATCAGGAACAGCACCCGAAGTAAGTCAGCCATCCGAAATTTTCGAAATTGCCATTGAAGCTACCGACGGGGCTGTAACTATTCAACAGGATTTTACGATTAATGTAATGACTACCAACGAAGCCCCGGTGTTTACCTCAGAGCCTTCGCTGAATCATGTGACCCATTTACTCTATACCTATAATGTAACTACAAGTGATCCCGAGAATGATCCGGTTACGATTACAGCAACGCAATTGCCTTCGTGGGCCAGCTTAACCGACAATGGGGACGGAACTGCCATCCTTACGGGTACACCGACCAATACCAGCATGATTGGTTTCTCGGTAAAACTCAGGGTTTCCGATGGCATGTACTACACCGAACAGATTTTCAATATTGTTACCACCGCCAATCAGGATCCTGAATTTACTTCGACTCCGGTTACCGGTGCAACGGTTGATGTGCTCTATACCTATAACATAACGGCCACTGACCCTGAATTGCAACCCCTGGCATTTGAGGCATTGGTGAAACCCGAATGGATGACATTTACCGATAATGGTGATGGTACTGCAGTCCTTACCGGAACGCCTGATGTGGTTAATGCCGAAGGTTATCAGGTTAGCATTCAGGTAAGTGATGGTCCAAACGATGTAACCCAGGATTTTCTTGTAATTGTTAACCCCAATGCAATTCCGGGTTTTGGTGCCGGCGTGGTTAATGTATATCCAAATCCCGCAGCCGATGTTATCTATATCAGTAATGCCGAAAATGCAAGCTACGAAGTTTTCGATATGCTGGGACATTGTGTGATGTTGGGCACTATTGCCGGCAATCAATTTGCAATTCAGGTTGAAAATCTTGCTGAGGGGAACTATATGATTCGTTTGAAAAAAGATGATGTTACCGGAACTTTACGTTTCGAAATCATGAAATAATTCATATTTTATTCTTATATTTACTGCCTGAACACTTAAGTTCAGGCAGTTTTTTTTTTATTACAAACGGGTTTTTTATTTAACTGGGAGGTTCAATGGTACTTGCTTTTGGCTTTTTTTTGGATACCCGCAGGAAACCCCTGTCGATTTTTTTGGTTGGT
>JAGOEF010000216.1 GCA_017997855.1 Bacteroidales bacterium | reverse complement strand
ACCATATACTGCAGGGTTGCGGCAAGATCTTTATGACGCTGTTCGTATTCTGTTCCGGGTGTTCGGGCTTCACCCAACAAATCAGTCAATTTTTTGGAATACCTCCGTTTTCCTTTAATCAACGGGAAAAATGAATGATTCAAGCGGAAACTACCATCATCGGCAATGCGAACAATTTTGCTGAATTCATCAATAAGCGAAGCCTGTCCGAAACTGGCCAGCGCCATGGTAGTGCCTTCGCCGCTGTTTGCGTTAAAACCCAGATACGAGGTAAAAGCCGAATACATCAATCCGAGTGAATCGGGGTACGAAATGTGGTGGCTCATCTGAATTTTGTTTCCCGCGCCAACACCCAAACCGGTCGTTTGGAATTCTCCCACTCCGTCGGCAGTAATAATGGCTGCTTCTTCGAAAGGTGAAACAAAAAAGGTACTGGCTGCGTGTGAATAATGATGCGGAATAAACAACACCCTGCCCTTAAACCCGATTTCTTTTCGCAGCACCAGCGGTAATACCAGCCTGTCCTGCAACCACAACGGCATGTTGCGATAGAATGCCCCGAACGAAAAAGGAAATTTCTCGATATAATCCTGAACAACCCGGTGAAATTTCACATAGGGCTGCTCGTAAAAAGCAACCACATCGATTTCGTTGAACGAAATACCGGCTTTCTGAACGCAAAAATTGATTGCCTGTATCGGGAAAGCAGAACTGTTTTTCGTCCGGTTCAGACGCTCCTCCTGTATAGCAGCTTCGAGTATCCCGTCTTTTACAATGCAGGCCGATGAATCGTGGTAATATGCCGAAATACCCAGTATATTCATATCAGTATTTTTCTAAGCCCAGTTTTTTCGCAATTTCGGCAAGTACCTCATCTCCAAAATTCAGTTCAAGCTGTTTCAGTGCATCATCGCGCAGGAGCACGCCTTCGCGGATAAGTTTGCTTGCCTCCACATGGTAATGGGTATATCCGTAATGCTTCATCGAATAATACACCGAAAGAAAGTTCAGCGAACAATTGGTAGAACCTGTAGGATAGCTAAACACGGGTGCTTTCCAGCCGAGTTCTTTTTTAATGAGGTCAACATATACTTCAGGGCCAAAAGGCAGAAACCAATGCGGTGAAATCACCATGGTTTTAAAACGTTTTTTTGCTCGCGACAGCACTTCTTCCATGCTGCGCGGGAAGTTTTTGTACTGAGGCAGGTTTTTCAATTCATTGTCGAGAAAGTCGCGGGTATTATCGGCCATTTCTTTGAACTCAGCCGTGTGCACGTTGCATCCGCATTTCGACATGATTTCCTGTTTGGTGGACTGACCTTTTGTCCACCCGGCAACGATAATAGGAATTTCGTAACGGGCGGCTGTTTCGAAAGCCAGGTCCATATACCATATCGAACAGGGGTGGCAAATTACCGCTTTTGAACCACTGCTTACCATACGGGCAAACAGTTGCTTCATGTAACCCGACTTAAAAAACAGAAAATCAATGCCCAGAATTTCGACGGCTTTATGGATGTTTTCTAACGCCTCATCGGTTTCAAATCCATGATCAAAAGTGAACGCAAGCGGATTGAGTCCATAGCGCTTTTTCATATAATACAGGGCAGAAGTACTGTCTTTACCACCGCTGCACATCACCATACAATCGTATTTTTGCCTGCCCCGGTGCTTATCAAGAATCTTAATCAGGTCGCTTTCGAGGGGTTTCTGCGTTTCGAATTTTTCGGCACGCTGATGCGCAACACACAAATTACAAACCCCGTCGTCGTTAAGGTAAATACCGGGTTTATGCTCGGGCATTATACAATTGCTGCAAATCCTTGGGGTGTCAGCCATATATTTATTTTATCTTAATATTCATGACAATATTACTTGAATCGGTTGATTCAACCGATAATAATTCAAAATCGTTTTCTTCCTGCAGCGCCAACGGAATACGATCGAGGGCCACCATGTCGTCAACAATAAGTTGCAGAACCTCACCTGAATTCATGGTTTCGAGTTTAATCAGCAGTTTCGGCAGATTACCCGGACAGGGCAAACCCCGCAGGTCGAGAATTTCATCAGGTTTCATACTATACCCCGGCATAAATGAACGATACAATAACCGCCGGACCGATATAATACACCAAAATGGCCAAAAAAGCCAGTATCAGCAGCAGGGGGGCCAAAAAACTCAGCTTATGCTTTCTGATAAGAAGCCACATTTGCTTCAAAATATATCCTACTTTTCTCATAGTTTACGATTGGTTTTCGAAATGTTCCTGTGAATTTTTGATTGGCTCAGAGCTCACCCAATAGGTTTTTGCCTCAACAAAAGGTTTGGCCAGCTTTTTCCGTGTAAATATCACATAAAACAGCCAGGTAAGCGGAAACACCAACACATAGGTAAGAGTCAGAAAAATTGCAATCAAAATTTTCTGCACAAACCTTATATATATCCACATAATTTTTTTCATCACTGTGCTTTGAACAAAATTAAAAAAATATTAGATTTAAACGAAATTAAAATTGACGGGTTGATTCTTAAAATAAAAAATCGAATATTTCTATATGGTATTGCTTTGATAGGAGTAATAGCAGGCATTATAGTTCATTATGCCTATAACGATAGCAACAGTTATGTCATTAAAACAGAATTATCTGAAAATCAAAATGTTTCATTTTTCTCATCCGGATTTCACAAAATTAACCGGAAATTGAATCAAAACAACCTGAGCGAAAAGGGAATTACACTAAGCATTCAGCACTTCACCATAATGTTCCCGCCAAAAATACGTGAGGTACAAGATCCGTCGTTTTTGTATATTTCCTATCAAGGCATAACCGATTCAGTCGAAATTCCGGTCTCTCAGTTCGAATATGAAAAGGAGGCTATAATATTAAATAATTCTGAAACCTTGCCTTTCGATATTGTAGCAGGACTTCTCTTTTTTATTGCGACAATGTTGTTGTGCCTGATTATTTCAGCATCCATTACACCACATAATACCTGATGGCAATAAAGAAACCAATAAACAAATTAATAATTGCACTTGCGGCCATTGGATTAATTGTGCTAATCATTCTTTTATCGGTGTATATTTTCAGAATCAGATTCTATGGAGATTTAAGGGTATCTCACGCTAACGAAAACCTGAAAATTGTCAGCATATCTCCTTTGGGATCAGTCACAGTGCATAGTTCAGAAAAAGGAATGCTACAAGGATATTTCAGTCAGATATTTATCGAAAATGCCGGCGACCAAGCTCCAGGTGTGCGCATTCAATCAGGCGACAATGCATCAGTTTCACTTGAAATGTGTTACCAGGGTAATGGAAAATACGAAATTATACCCTATAAAATCAGCATCTTCGAAAAAGTGTATGCTTTTCTCTACTACGGCCGGCAATGGCTGGTGTTCCTGATAACAATACTGCTTATTTCAGGAGCCATTATATGGCAAAGGCGCTTGCTGCGAAAAAAATACGAGATTATCCAAAGCAACACCAAAAAGAAAATCGCACAACTGCGTTGTTTGATACGAAGTCATGCTATTAAAATCCTTATTGCCCTATTGATAGCTTCGGGGATTTATCCTCTGCTGTACTGTGCAGGTATTGATTTTTCGGTGCTATACAATCTGACACATGCTTCAGCCTACATACTGACACTCCCCTTTTTTATGATACCGGCCGTTGGGATGGCTTTATGGAGTAAACTCCGGCAACCTCTAGTTTTTGCTGCATTCTGGATAATATTATTCAGTATGTATTTCGTTATTTCACCGCATGTTTTTGCCGGAAACTTTGGATTTCATGGCTTTTTCCACAGTTTTATCCTCGAAGCCATGAACTATGGATTCCTGCAAAATCTGATTTTGCCCGACACCGGATATCTGGCGGTGTTACCCCGATTATTGTATGGCTTTTCGGCGCTGATAAATCCATCGATGTCGCAGGTAATAGCCATTACCTCCTTTTTGT
>JAGOEF010000215.1 GCA_017997855.1 Bacteroidales bacterium | reverse complement strand
GCGCCGAAAAACATCACTAATAAAACGGGAAATAACTTTTTCATATTCTTATTGATTTTAAAGTTTGACTTGGTTTTTATTGATTAAAAATGAAATTTCAGGAAAATATTGGCTCCGTTGTTATGGGTATCGAGGGTGAGCACACCATCGTTAGCAATATTGGTGGTTTCGTGTTCAATTTCGGTGCCAGTCCAGCGTTCTTCGGTAACCTGACCGCCGTTGGTGCGAACTGCCAGTAAGCCATAGCCAAATTCACCACCGATTGAAACTTTGGGAGCAAAGAAATATTCAACACCAATAAATGCATGGGCCACCACGCCAAAACGGTTAACATCGGTTACATTCAATACGCGTCCGGTTCCTCTAATATTAAATCCAAAATCGGTTGTGTTCGGGTCGTTAAACTCAGTTGTAATGGCATTACCGTATTCATAGCTTTGATAGGTCTGTTGCCAAACAAACATAAGTCCTGCACCGTAGTATCCCTGAACCCGGCCTTTGCCACGGTGCATCTGGTAAGAACCACCGAGGTTGAGGTTGGTGTTGCTGATCAGCCAGCGGTCAGTAACAAGTACATTCGAGTCGGGAACTGCGAGGTCTTTCATAACAAATTCCTGATCAATGATGTTTTGGGTTCCAAAACGTGCACCAATACGAACCGAAGTTTTGTCGTCGAGATAATACTGCACATAAATGTTGTTGGTAGCACCGAGGTCTCCAACAAAATTCCATGCCAGGTTGTTGTTGTTTACTGTTCCGTTAAACATGTTGCCAAGATAGCGGAAAACAGGAAGGGCGTCAATACCCAGGGCAATGTCACCCTCCTCAGGCAGGATGGGCACACCCCGTTTCGAAAGCATGTCGATATCCTGAGCCTGAACCATGTAGCCGAGGCTTAGAAAAGATGCGACGATTAAAAAGAATTTTTTCATACGTTTTTTGTTTAAGTTGATGAGCGAAAATAGAATTAAATAATGACAAAAACAACGATTCCTTCGAATTTGTTCAAAAAAAATAAAGCTGCACAAGGCAGCTTTATAGTATCTATTCTGATTATCTGAACATTAAATCTTGTGACGACCTTCGTCGGATACGGTAAGTTTTTTTCTGCCTTTGGCTCTGCGGCGGGCCAATACCTTTCTACCGTCACCGGTAGCCATTCTTTCGCGAAAACCGTGTTTGTTTCTCCTTTTGCGTTGCGAGGGTTGGAATGTCCTTTTCATCTCACTTTATATTTTTGATATTACATTTACAATTCGGACTGCAAAGATATAACATATTTTCAATTTAGCAAACCGTAAATTAATTATTTATTTTTTGCTTTTACCGGAAGATAAATAATGTGTTTGGTGCTAAAATATTCATCAGCAACTAAGGCTTGAATATCATAGATTTCAGCCATTGGAAAGCCTTTCAGTTCATCGGAAAAATCACCTCCCTTTAAGTAAATTATACCATTGGGCATGGCATTTTGCTGACGCGACGAAATAAGATGCGCAGTAATCCGGTAAAAATCAGGAAATGCAGTTACTGCCCTTCCTGTAACAAAATCAAATTTTTCGGTGACTTGTTCCGATCGCTGGTTGAGAACCCGCACATTCTTCAAACCGGTTTGCACAGCTATATCGGTTAGCACGCCGGCTTTTTTGCGGATGCTTTCGACCAGTGTGAATTCCACATTGTCGAAATATATAGCCAGTGGAATGGCCGGAAAACCGCCACCCGAGCCAACATCAACAATACGACTGTTGGCAGAAAAATTAAAATAATGCGCAATCGAAAGCGAATGAACAATATGCCTGTCGAAAATGTGATCGGTCTCTTTACGCGATATCAGATTGATCCGGGAGTTGATGTCAAGCAATAGCTCAGCATATTGCTGAAGTTGTTGCAGTTTCGTCCCACTGATTCCGGGCAGACCTGATACAGGCATTTCCATGCTTAAATATTGTCGGCTTTGTACTTTATCAGCGGATACAACAGTTCGCGTGCCCGAAACAACTGGGCTTTAACGGTTCCCAGCGGCAAATCAAGTTCTTTTGCAATTTCCTCGTACGAAAGCTCCTGATAATAACGCAATTCCACCAGACGCGCATAGCGCGGTTTGAGCTTCTTTATCAATTCGAGCAACATGAGCGCCTTTTGCTCACGGATTATACTCTCTTCGGGATTGGGACCCGTTGAAGCAACCTGAGGAATGTTTTCGGAATCAACCTGATCAACACCCGCTTCAATCGGGAATGTTTTTGCTTTTTTCTTACGCAGGTAATCAATACAATTATTTGAAGCAATTTTAAACAACCAGGTACTGAATGCAAAATCGGTTGTGTATTGCGATAAGTTATTGAATGCCTTTCCAAAAGTTTCCATCGCCAGATCTTCGGCTTCTACCTCACTATATACCCTACGCAGCAGTAAATAATAAATCGAATCGTAATATTTATTCAGCAAACGGGTGTATGCTGACCCATCGCCGGCAAGTGCTGCCTCAATCAGGGCGATATCTTCGAGTGCCTTGGGCGAATGATCTGTCATTTCCAATCAGGTTTTTGCTTCGTTAGAATCTGATAGCTAAAAAAATATAAATAAACGAAGGGCAAAATTACATCAAAAACCAATGCCATCAAACCAAAATTATCTTCACCTGCTTTTTTCAGAAATTTTACTTGAATAATCGCCAGCAGGCCGGCACGCAAAAACCATAAACCGGCCAGCAAAAGTGCTACGGACACGGGTAATACAAAAAGGCCTGTGACCGCAAAAACCAGAAACAAAACACGGGTAAGCGGTTCCGCAAGAAGCAAAGCAGCAATGTGTGGCCTGTATTTTCGGGATGTTGATAAATGACGTAATTTTTGATTGCGCCACAACAGAAAACCGGTTTTGGTCTGTGAACGGGTTATGGCTTCCGCATGAAATGCAATAGCTGTGTTTGTAGCTGTGGCCGCCTGCATTACGAACAAATCGTCGTCGCCTGATGCGAGATGCGCATGCGATTCAAACCCGGCATGCCGTTCCCAAATATTCCTTCGATACATCAGATTACGACCGACACCCATGTAGGGAATACCGGCTGATGCCATCCCAAGATATTGCATGGCAATAATTGCCGCATCATAGCGTATTAATGCATTAACAGCTCTTTTCTCTGCAAAAAAACCGCTATATGCCAACACAATATCCTTGTCCGGCTGCATGGCATTTGCCATTGACTGTATCCACAAATCGGAAACCGGTACGCAATCGGCATCGATAAACAGTAACCATTCATTTTTTGCTTCGTTTATTCCCCGGGTAAGTGCATGTTTCTTGCCATGAATTACATCAGTTGTCTCTTCGATTCTGATATAGCGCAGGCGATTATCAGAACTTGCCATACGTTTTACCAGCACGCCCGTTCCATCAACC
Organism: Bacteroidales bacterium; assembly: GCA_017997855.1. The sequence goes on along the minus strand of JAGOEF010000215.1, from coordinate 563 downwards.
GAGCGGTCGTCGGCGACAATAATTTCAAAGTCCGGATAGTTTTGTTGCAACAGCACCGGCAGCAGGCTTTCGAGGCGTATGGCTTCGTTTCGGGCAGCAATGATTATTGAGACAGGCTGCTTACTATGGTTAAGCTGCTTTTTTATAAATAATGTTCTTGACAGAAAATTAAAAATCCAGAAAAACTGGAACAATGCCATTACAACTACCATGATTATAAAAACAAGTTTACCGGTTGGCAACCCGAATAAAGCATGGATAATATCGAAAGTGTCAGCTTCCATTATAAGCCTTTACCCTTTGCTTCGTCCCAGAACTTGTCCATTTCTTCAAGCTTCAGAGTTTTGAGGTCTATACCCTGAGCGATGGTCTGCGATTCGAGGTATTCGAACCGTTGTTTGAATTTGGTATTGGTCTTTTCGAGGGCATTTTCGGGGTTCAGACCATACAAACGGCAGGCGTTAATCAGGGCGAAAAACATGTCACCGAATTCTTTCTCCGCTTTTTCGAGATTGTTGTTTTCGATTTCATGCAAAAGCTCGTTATATTCCTCGGTCACCTTA
>JAGOEF010000009.1 GCA_017997855.1 Bacteroidales bacterium | reverse complement strand
GGTTCGGATAAACCACAAACTCGAGGGCAACGGGAGAAAAAATCTGTGTATTGACAAATAGGGAATAATAGTAATTTCCTTTGCTCCCGTTTTCCCAATGGTCGTCAAGCCACGACTCCTGATTCACTTCGGTAATCATATACTGGTATTCATAGTTTTCGGGCACATAAAGGTCAGCGGCTTCATATTCATAATTGTAAATATACGATGTTCTAGACCCGGGAATCCACTCTGTGTCTTTCTCCCAAATAATTCCACCGGTGGACGAATAAATAAGCGTTTCGAGGTTATTCAGAAAATCGTAGGCATACTCGTACTTTTCGGAGTAGGTCCAGATGTGTTGTTCCCAATCAAAATAGGCAGTATATTTTTCGGTCAGCAGGTTTTGCTTGTCGTAAATCATTTCTGTTTTATAGTTACCTACCCAATCTTCGGCCTCGTAGTCCCAATACATCTCGGTGTGCAGAACCAGATTTCCGTATTCATCGTATTGCTCTTCGTAGCGGTAACTGTTTTCCCATTGATTGAGTTCCGCGTTCCAATAAAAACTGGTAAAGCTCAGCAGATTTCCGGTTTCGTCGTATTCCTTTTCGGAGTGATCCGAAACCACCCATGAGCCATTCCAGCTGTAATTTGTCTGCGCAATTTCAAGGAATTCCTCATTATATTCATACTCTGATTTATATGAGTTCACCCAATACACATATTGCCACTCCTTCGACAGAATCTCAATGATATCGTTATGATCGTTGTAGGTGTAATTTGTTTGATACGATGGAATCCAGTAATTCAATGTCTGGTTCCAGTTCGAAGTGGTGGTGTTATTAACAAAACCTGCTTCATTATAAGTATGCTCTACTTTCTGCGTCTGCACCCATTCGCCTTGTTCGTAATCCCAACCCGACTGTATTTCCTGCGTCAGTAATCCGTCTTCGTTGTACTCGTAATTGTAAAGCGAAGAATACATCCATCCGCCGTTTTCCCAATCGGAATACGACATAATCCATGTTTTAAGCAATCCCGTATTGTAGAACTCATATTCTTCCTTCGAGCTGTTAAGCCATTGGTCGTAATCATACCAAAGCCATACCAACGAATCGAGTTCGTAAATTTCGGGTTCGTCTTTACAATGATTTTTAGAGGAAAACCGACTCGGCTGATTCAAATTTTGAGCTTTGATTAAATCTGTATCGTTCAGTTTATTACTGACAGAAATTGGATTTTTTTCAGTATTGAAACGCTGAGCCAATACAGGTTGCATTATCAGCACAAGAATGATAAATACAATGGTTGGTTTCATAGGGTTGTTTTTTTAGTGATTGAGGGAATTAAGCATGTAAAAATCTTAATCATGGCAAGCGATATATTTATTATGCTTGAATTCATGAGGTTGTTTTTGCAAATTTATGAAATAACCTGATATCAAGCCTTTTTAAAGTATAATTATTCAACCCTATAATATTAAGTTTTTATTCTATCTGATAGGATACAGCTTTCATCAATAATCAAGTCTGATACCAATATTTTACATTAAAATCATCATTGAACAACAAACAGTTCAAATCAATCTTTTCATTTATTTTGCAAAAAACAATTCGGCTTGCAATTATTTTGGCAAATAGGATTTCTGGTGGCAGTAGCTGCGGTGTTTTTTGCCGCATTCAGCATGCAGGCAAAGCAAAAATATCTGTTTGCATTATGTTTGCTTTTGGTAGCCGGATTGGCCCTGCGCCTGTTTTCGGGTTTCGATATGTACCTGCACCCCTGGGATGAGCGCTATCATGCGCTGGTAGCCAAAAATATGCTCCACAACCCGATGGTCCCGATGCTCTATACCGACAGCATTATCCCACTCGACTACCGCAATTGGTGCGCCTGCGGGGTGTGGCTTCACAAGCAGCCTGTCCCGCTTTGGATGATGTCGGCAGGTATTGCATTGTTTGGCGAAAACGAACTGGCGGTAAGGCTTCCGTCGATTTTATTTTCGACTGTAGGGATATGGCTTATCTACATGCTTGCCATGCAGTTTTACAGCCGTAGGGTAGCATTTTTGTCGGCCTTTTTATTTGCCATTCACGGGTTGATTCTCGATATAACAGCCGGACGGGTGGCAACCGATCATATTGATTTGTTTTTTCTGATTTTCATTCTTGCGGCGGTTTTCGCTTCGGCCAAAGCCGTGAAAACAAAGCACTGGACTTATCCTTTGCTGAGTGGGTTGTTTATTGGTATGGCCATCCTGTCGAAATGGCTTCCGGCGCTGATTGTATTTGGCATCTGGGGCTTGCTGGCATACCGTAAAATAAGCCTTCGTCAGGCTTTTCTACAGTTTTCGATCATGGCGGTTGTCTGCATTGCGGTGGCCCTGCCCTGGCAGGTTTATATCTTCACCCGATATCCAGCCGAAGCAGCCTGGGAAGCATCGTTCAACATGCGACATATCACCGAAGTACTCGACAGCAACAGTGGCCCGTTTTATTATCATTTTGCAAAAATGGGTATGCTTTTCGGTGAGCTGATTTATTTGGCATTGCTCTGGTTCGTTGTAAAATCCGTCCGGATGAAAAACAACAACACGCGGTGGGCATGGTTGGGCTGGATTCTGGTTCCCTATATTTTCTTTTCGATACCCATGACCAAAATGCAGGCATACACGTTGTTTACAGCCCCCGCATTGTTCATTCTAACCGCCTTGTTTGCAGATTATCTGCTTCGTGTTAAATCGCGGTTCAAAGCCAAATGGCTGGTCTGGATTGTGGTGGTGCTTCTGTTTGCACTACCCGTCCGCTACAGCATCGAAAGGCTGAAAATTTTCGAAGAACAGGAACGACAACCACCGTGGACAACCGACATTAAACAATTGCGCGACCAACTGAACGGTGGAGATGGAAAAACGGTAATATTCAATGCGTCGCATCCCATCGAGACCATGTTTTATATCGATTGCATTGCCTACGACTTCACACCCAGCGCAGGGGGAATCGAAAAAATTGAAAAGCAGGGTTACCGGGTTATTGTTTTACCCGATTAGGGACTCAATATTTTTTTTCTTCGGTTAGTGTTCCGTTTTCGTCCCACATTTTCCAGGTGCCCGATTTATTTCCTTTATCGTAGTACATTTCGTAACGCAACACACCATTATTATCCCAGATCAGCCATCTGCCGGTTTTACGGTTGTTATCGTAAACTGCCATGGCAGTTTGAACACCATTTACATCGTAACCTTTCCATTCACCATGTTTTTTTCCGGCACTGTAATTTCTGATTTCCTGAATTTTTCCCTCGGGATAATACAACACCGTCTCTCCATCGCGCAAACCATTAACAATATGTGTTTTAATTTTCACCGTACCCGATTCGTAAAACTCGATAAAATCGCCGGTGTATAATTCGTTGTTTTCGGTATAATAGAGCCCGTCTTCGCTTTTAAGCACCTGTGCCTGCCCGTGGTGGGCACTAATAAAAAGCACAATAACAGTAATAAACAGGTATGCTTTTTTCATGTCAGCAGTTTTTGAAACCAAGTCACCGGGTCAAAGATAATACCAAAAACCGATAATTATCAGTCGTTCAGGCTTTTTAGTTCCATTCTGATAACCTGTTTCTGACCGGGTTGAATTTTCAGATTGGTGAGTGTCAGGCTTTCGTAGCTGATATAATTGGCCTGAATCTGATAAACATGGTTCGCATCAACTTCAATGTTGAAATTTCCATCGAGGTCGGTATAGCTGGTCAAACCATTTCCCAGACAAACTTTAACACCGCTGAGTCCTTCACCGGTAAGCTGATCGACTACTTTGCCGCTAATGGTTCCGTTCTGCTTTTTTTCGGGAGAATTGGGATTATCGTTGCCGGCATGAGCCGAAAAACCGAAGAGAAGGCTTGCGAATAGAATCAATGCAATGTGTTTCATATTGTTGTTATTAATTAACGATACAAAAAAAACATATCATCGTGAACTGAAATTTAACCGAATATTAAGCAATGGTTAAATGTGGTTTTTGAATTCACAGCCAAATGTTTAAAAATAGCTGATACATTATTTATTCGCTTATCTGATAATGTTGTATTTTAACAACCTGTTTAAATTAAAATTCGGATGAAAAGAATTTACTCAATTTGCCTGTTATTTGTGGCATTCATTTTAAGTACTAATTTGATGGCACAAGCTCCAGTTATTGTGGAGCATCCAAACTCCGGCACAAAATGTGTCGGCAATCAGATAAGTTTCACTGTGGTTGCTTCAGGATCGGGAACCCTGCATTACCAGTGGTATTTCGAGGGAAATCCGGTTGGGATCGATTCCCCTACTCATACAATAGTTTCGGTGAGCACTTCCGATCAGGGTTTCTATTATTGTAATGTGAGTAATGGGTCGGAGTCGGCCAACAGCAACCAGGCACAATTGGTTGTGGCTTCGGGTATTCCGGTAATTAATTCATTCAGCGATGACCAGAATTTATGTCAGGGCGAAGCCATGAGTCTCTCGGTTGATGCAACCGCCGATTTTGCAGCCTACCGCTGGTATGTCGAAGGGAATACTGAAATTGTTCATTTGGGACAAACCTATACCGAAACAGAGACAGATGCCACATTATCGGGTAACTATTATTGTGAGGTTACGAATGTTTGCGGAATGGCTTCAACTGAATTGATAAACGTAGTAATTACCGACTTACCGGTATTTATAAGCATGCCCGAAGGCACACAAATTTGCGAAGGCAACGATGTGAGTTTCAGTGTTGTTGCCGGTGGAAGCAATATTCAGTATAAATGGCTTGCCGACGGAGATGAAATAATAGGAGAAACAAGCTCGAGCCTTGTTATCGAAGACGTTTTGTATCCCCATGATATTTTATACACCCCCGTCATATATAATTCCTGTGCCGAGCTTGAGGGTAATGAAATAGGGATTCTTGTATTTGCCAATCCCGCAATCACCGGACAGCCTATTGAGCAGGGTGCTTGCGGAGGTGATGAAATTACGCTGTATGCCACTGCTTTCAGCAACACAGACCTAAGCTATCAATGGTATTTTAACGGCGATATTTTAAGCGGAGAAACAACAACCAGCCTCGAAATCCAGACCGAAGAAGGCGTAATCGACGAATATTATTGTCTGATTTCGAACCTATGTAGTACTGTTTCAACCGACACCATCGAAATAATTGGTTATGAAGCTCCCTACATAACCATGCAACCCCACGATTCGATAACCTGTGCCGGCAACGATGCCAGTTTTGCCTGCAAAGCTAACGGCGAAGAGCCCTTGTCGTATGAATGGCTATTCAACGGGGCTATAGTTCCTTTTGGAAACGTAAGCGGTATTGATGTAAACACCTTGCAGTTCAGTTCGGTGTTCACCGGAGAGCAGGGAGCCTATACTTGTTTTGTGTACAACGAGTGCGGTTCGGTGCTAACCGATGAGGCAATCCTGACTGTAAACACACCCCCGTCGATTATTGCACAACCCGAAGATGCCAGTGTGTGCTCGGGAAATGAGGTTGATTTTGAAGTGTTGGCCAACGGAACTGAACCCATAACATACGAGTGGATATATCTGGAAAACGGACAAACAGCCGGAAGCAGTGCCTTACTTCACATATCGGCGACCGAGGATTTTGCAGGGCAATATTATTGTATGCTCGAGAATCAGTGCGGTGAAGCAACAACCAACAATGTAACACTCACTGTGAAGATCGCTCCCGGTGTTTCGGTGCAACCCGACGACATTATGGCCTGCGACGGTGATTCCATTGCATTGATTGTTGATGCCTATGGCACCGAACCCATCAGTTATCTGTGGTACCGAAACAACTCGGCAGAATCGTGGGCAACCAACGATACCATAATTTTTAACCCGGTACTGTTCGGTAACACCGGCACCTATTTCTGCCGACTCATGAATGAATGTGGAACCACCGATTCCGACCCGTTCCTGTTCCATGTCGGCACACCGCCTACCATAGAATGGCATTCCGGTGACCAGTACCTGTGCGAAAACGACACGCTCAGGATTGAAGTTGACCCTGCGGGTGAGAATTTATTTTTTGAATGGACACATAATGATGAGATTTTAATTGGGGCAAACGATTCGATATTGGAAATTCCCTGGATAAACCCCTTGCATGCCGGAGAATATATTTGCAGAATCTTCAACGCGTGCAGCGAAATATTTACCGATACGGTAAACGTAACCATCAATCCTGCTCCCGAAGTTGATTTGGGGCAGGATATTGAGGCTTGCTTTGGCACCCCGGTATCGCTGCATCCGCAGGGTGAATTTCAATCATACAACTGGAACAACGGAGAGGGAACTGCACCCTGGTTCGATGTTACCGAAAGCGGTAGTTATTTCGTAAGGGCTATGGGAGACAATGGATGCTACAACTACGATACCGTCGAGGTAGTGCTGCATCCTGTGGTCGCAGTAAATCTGGGTGATGATATCTCAATTTGCGGACCCGTTGAGTTGAGCGGACCCGAAGGCGCCTACAGCTACCTCTGGAGCACTGGGGGGAATAGTGCCGGATTATTAATCAGCGAAAGTGGTGATTACTGGTTGAGAACCACCGGTAGTGACTATGGTTGCGAAGCCTCCGACACAATCCACATTGACATTTACGAAATTCCTGACATAAATTTAGGGCCTGACCACACCATTGCAGCTGATTCAACAATAAGTGTCGGAGTAGATGCCGTGTATGATGACTACATGTGGTATAATGGTTTTAACGGACCAATTTTAACGATAACCGGTTCAATGCTGGGTTTGGGAACACATACCATCTGGCTGAGGGTTTATACCGAAAACAACTGCACCGACACCGACACGGTGGAAATTACAGTTCAGCCGGCTCAGTCAATCGGCAATCTTGCAAATACTGATAACTGTTTAGTGTATCCAAATCCGGCACGTGAACAGTTCTGTATATCACCCAACATATCCGGAAACGGTAAATGCCTCATCAGTCTGGTTGATTTGCACGGAAAAGTTGTGAGTGCTTACACGAAAAACTATTACGATGGTGTCGAATGGTCGTTCGAAGCTTCTGGGCTTGCTCCGGGATTGTATTATCTCGAATTGCAGTTCGATACGGGAACAAAAATCACAAAAAAAATCAGCATTCAATAATTCATTATGAAATCCAACAAAGAAAAAGGAGCCATAAAGAGCAGGCTGCGCGGAGCCTACTTTACTTCGAGTATCTCGGTTTCGCTGGTGCTATTTCTGCTGGGCATTATCGGGCTGCTGGTGCTCAATGCCAAAATGATTTCTGATTATGTAAAGGAAAACATCTGTTTTACACTGATATTGAAAGAAGACATCAAGGAACCGGATATTAAGAAATTTCAAAAAACACTCGATACATACGATTACATCAAATCAACCGAATATATTACCAAGGAAAAAGCTGCGGAAATCATGAAAAACGATTTGGGCGACGACTTCGTGCAAACCCTGGGCTATAATCCGTTGCTGCCTTCGATTGATGTTTATCTCGATGCCGGATATGCCAACCCCGACAGTCTGGTGGCCATCGAAAAGAAATTTAATTCCTATACCGATTATGTAAAAGAGGTTTCATATCAAAAAAATCTGGTGCATTTGATTAGCGAAAATGTAAGTAAGATTAGTTTGTTTCTTTTAGTTTTCAGCGTATTGCTGATGCTTGTATCGTTTGCCCTGATTAACAACACCATACGCTTAATGGTTTACTCGAAACGCTTCTTAATAAGAACCATGCAACTGGTGGGTGCCACAAAGGGTTTCATCCGGAAACCATTTCTGCTGAGTGGCCTGTATCAGGGCATTGCCAGTTCGATGGTAGCCATTATCCTCTTGACGGTGATGATATACTTCTCATCGTCTCAACTTAAAGAAATCATAAATGTGGAGGATTATTATAAAATTATTGCCAGCCTTTACCTAATTGTATTATCTTTGGGCGTTATAATTTCGGTGACTTCTACCTATTTAGCAGTGAACCGGTATCTGAAAATTAAAACGTCAAATTTGTACTATTGATATGGCAACAAAAAAAGAAAACAAGGCACCCGAAAAGCCGGTCGATACCACGGGGTTTGTGTTGGCAAAACAAAACTACATTATTTTACTGATAGGTTTTTTGGTGATTGTTACAGGCTTTGTGCTGATGGCTGGTGGCGGAACTGACGACCCTGCTGTTTTCAGCGATAAAATTTTCAGTTTCAGGCGTATTACCCTGGCTCCCATTTTGGTAATTATTGGGTTTGCCATCGAAATATTTGCAATCATGAAAAGGCCTTCCGAACGCAAAGACGAAAGCGGAAACGCGGCAAAATAATCAATAACAAGCAATCATGAACTGGTATGAAGCGCTTATCCTTGGGATTATCCAGGGACTTACCGAATTTTTACCTGTCAGCAGCAGCGGTCATCTCGAAATAGGGAAAGCCCTGTTTGGTATCAGCGGCAGCGAAAACCTTAATTTTTCGATTGTGGTGCATGGTGCTACGGTTTTGAGTACAATTCTCGTACTTCGGCACGAAATACTCAAACTACTCACCGGGTTGTTTAAGTTCAGGATGAACGAAGAAACCATATATGTGCTAAAAATCGCTATTTCGATGATACCTGTGCTTTTGGTGGGCATTTTGTTCAAAGACATAATTAAAACCCTGTTCGATGGTTCTGCCATTTGGTTTATCGGAGCTATGCTGCTCGTAACTGCCCTTTTGCTGTGGCTTACAACCATCATTAAACCCAAAGAAAAACCCCTTACCTACTGGAGGGCATTACTTATTGGCGTTGCTCAGGCAATTGCTGTTGTTCCGGGAATCAGCCGTTCGGGAGCTACCATCGCCACCGGGCTGATGTTGGGAACCCGTAAAGAAGAAGTTGCCAAATTTTCGTTTCTCATGGTGTTAATTCCTATATTGGGAGAAAACTTTCTCGACCTCATGTCAGGAAGTTTTTCAAATAATGCTTCGTTACCGGTGTCGAGTTTACTCATCGGATTTATTGCAGCTTTTGTTACCGGGTGGTTTGCCTGCAGTTTTATGCTACGCATCGTAAAGCGGGGTAAGCTCATTTGGTTTGCCATCTATTGCACCCTGGTCGGAATATTAACTATCTTGTTTCTATAGCACACAATGCAGATTTTCGACGGAAATAACGTAGATTTTTTTGAGGGACAACTCATTGTGGTAAACAAACCCCTGGGATGGACATCGTTTGATGTGGTCAACAAAATAAGACACCTTTCGTGTAAGCAATATAAAGTCGATAAGCTTCGTGTGGGGCATGCCGGCACCCTCGATCCTATGGCAACGGGAGTGTTACTTATCTGCACGGGAAAATACACCAAATCAATCGATCTGTTGCAGGATGGTAATAAGGAATATATTGCCGGTTTAAAATTCGGAGTCACTACCCCCTCATACGACAGCGAAACCGAGGAAGATGAAAGCTTTGCCTGGGAACATATCACACGCACCTTATTTGAAGAAAAACTGCTTCAGTTTACCGGTGATATTGAGCAAATACCGCCCTTATTTTCGGCTGTAAAACTCGACGGAAAAAGAGCCTATAAAATTGCACGGAAAGGCAGAAACCCCGAAGTAAAAACCCGGAATGTACGAATCGATTCCATTGCCATAGAACATTTTGAGATGCCATTTGTTACTATACGTGTAAAATGCAGCAAAGGCACCTATATCAGGGCATTGGCCCGCGATATTGGCGAAGCACTCGGCAGCGGAGCGTATTTAACACGCTTAATTCGCACACGTTCAGGCAATTATTCGCTCGAAAATGCGTTGGATATTGACGAAATTGAAAATATTATCAGGAATTTGTAACCTTTTTGTAACTAATCAGGTATAAAAGAAAGTTTTTTACACATTATGAAACTATCACAATTTAAGTATGTTTTACCGGAAGAACTGGTAGCGCTGCATCCGGCCGACAATCGTGACGAATCGCGTCTGCTGGTATTACACCGCAAAACCGGAGAAATCGAGCACAAAAATTTTAAAGATATTAAAGACTATTTCGACGATGGCGACGTAATGGTTTTTAACAATACCAAGGTATTCCCTGCCCGATTATATGGCAATAAGGAAAAAACCGGTGCACGCATCGAAGTATTTTTGCTGAGGGAGCTGAACAAAGACCAGCGCTTATGGGATGTTTTGGTAGATCCTGCACGCAAAATCCGTATCGGAAATAAGCTGTACTTTGGCCCCGACGATTCTCTGGTAGCCGAAGTTATTGATAATACCACCTCTCGGGGTCGGACCCTACGGTTTCTTTTCGACGGACCGTATGATGATTTCAAAAAAACGCTGTATCAATTGGGAGAAACGCCCCTGCCGAAATTTATCAAAAGGCCGGTGGAAGAAGAAGACGAACACCGCTATCAGACCATTTTCGCCCAGCATGAAGGAGCCGTTGCCGCACCCACTGCCGGAATGCACTTCAGCCGTGAACTGATGAAACGCCTCGAAATTATCGGGGTCAATTTCGCATTTGTTACCCTGCACGTTGGACTCGGTAACTTCAGGCATGTTGATGTGGAAGACCTGACTAAGCACAAAATGGACAGTGAACAGATTTTGATTTCGGAGGACGCTGTAAATATTGTGAACGAAGCCAAATTGAATCAAAAGCATGTTTGTGCAATTGGCACAACGGTATTGCGCACCCTCGAAAGTTCGGTGACAACGAACCAAATGCTAAAACCTTACGACGGCTGGACAAACAAATTTATTTTTCCACCCTATGATGTTCAGGTTCCAACCCGTCTGGTCAGCAATTTTCACCTGCCATACACCACCCTACTTATGATGGTGGCCGCTTTTGGCGGATACGACGAAGTAATGAATGCGTATAAAATTGCCATTAAGGAAAAATACCGTTTTGGCACTTACGGCGATGCTATGCTAATTATCTGATGCATGGTTTTGACCAAACACAAAAACCGGTCCGGCTATAGGTTCAGATCGGTTTTTGTTTTTTGTGGCTACAATAGAATTACTATATTCACTTGAACCGAATAAAAACAAAAAGTCTTTGCATTTGTTGTAATCAAAAAACCTATCACCATGTTACTCAAAGGGAAAAAAGGAATAATATTCGGCGTTCTCGACGAAAACAGTATCGCATGGCATGTCGCCCGACGTTCTGTTGAAGAAGGGGCAATGCTGGTTCTCAGCAATACCGAAATGGCACTTCGGCTGGGAAAAACCGATGAACTTGCACAACTGATCAATGCTCCGTTTATTGCTGCTGATGCAGTTGATGCCGCCGATATCGAAAATCTGCTTACCGAAACGATGAAGTATTTTGGCGGAGAAATAGATTTCATTCTGCATTCAATTGGCATGTCGCCCAACGTAAGAAAACAAAAACCCTACTACGACCTCGACTACTCCTATTTCGAAAAAACCCTGGATGTGTCGGCTCTCTCCTTACACAAAATATTACAATCGGCATGGAAACTCGACGCCCTGAACACGCATGCATCGGTGGTAGCACTCAGCTATATTGCGGCACAACGCACATTTTCGGGCTATGGCGACATGGCCGAAGCCAAGGCACTGCTCGAATCGGTGGTACGCAGTTTCGGTTATCACTATGGAAAACGCAAAAAAGTGAGAATCAACAGTGTGTCGCAGGCCCCAACTCAAACAACAGCGGGTAGTAGCGTTGGCGGATTTGCAAACCTGTATGCCTTCAGCGATAAGATGGCTCCCCTGGGTAACCCCGATGCTTCAGCCTGTGCAGATTTCTGTGTAACACTATTCAGTGATTATACCCGGGGAGTGAGCATGCAAAATCTTTTTCATGATGGGGGCTATTCGAGCATGGGCATGGGTGAAACCCTGATGGATGATATTAAAAACTGTATCACAGGCGAAAAACCTCTTTAATTTAACCATAATTTCTATCTGTTTTTTAGTATATTTCGCCTGAAAAATCAAGGTGAAATGATAACGAAAACCTCCATAAAAAACTGGGCAAGTGACGACAGACCCCGCGAAAAAATGATACAGAAGGGAACCGCAGCACTTAGTGATGCAGAACTTATAGCCATTCTGTTGCGTACAGGAAGCCGCGATAAGTCAGCAGTTGAGCTGGCCCGCGAAATACTGGAATCGAGCAGCAACAACCTGAATCTTCTCGGAAAGAAAAGCATCTCTGAGTTCCGAAAAATAAAAGGTATTGGTATGGCCAAGGCCGTCGAAATTGCGGCTGCACTGGAACTGGGTCGTCGCCGGAAAATGTCGGAAATTATCGAAAAGCCTTCGATAAGGAGCAGCGCCGATGCTTATCAACTTTTTGAACCTTTGGTGGCCGATCTGTCGCATGAAGAATTCTGGGTAGCCCTGCTCAACCGTGCCAACCATGTTACCGATACTTTCCGCCTTAGTCAGGGTGGTACAGCAGGCACTGTGATGGATGTAAAAATTATCATGAAACGGGCTCTTGAACAATTGGCTCACGGCATTATCATTTCGCATAATCATCCCAGCGGCAATCGCCAGCCCAGCGATGCCGACCGCAACATTACCCGCAAACTGGCCGAAGCTGCAAAACTGTTCGACATACAACTACTCGATCATATTGTGGTAGCCAACCATAGTTACTACAGTTTTGCCGATGAAGGTCAGTTATAAACTTTTTGTTTTTAAATAAGTATATTTGCCTGATGATTACGGTTCTGGCAGATACAATCAATCCCCGTGTAGCCTATGCTGTTTCGCTGGTTCTGAAACAGGTACTGCATGTGGAATACCATCTTACCAATTCTCCCGTTGAAGTTACCGGATATTGTATCAATTATTCACATCATCGGGTTGATGGTGCTCTGTGCATCGCACAGCACAGTTTACTCACCGAAAACAACATTCAGGCTATTGACCCGGAAGTAAGCCTTTGGCGCGGGTTACCCGTTTTTTTTGATACCGATGCATCACAACAAATACCTTTCGATATTTTTGCCGCATCGTTTTGGCTGGCAACGCGCTATGAGGAATATACCTGCGAAATTACCGACAATTTCGGACGCTACCCTGCACATATGAGCCATGCCTTCCGTAACCAATATATTGAAAAACCAGTGATAAACCTTTGGGCTGCCGAGTTGAAAAAAGAAATGCAGCAACAATTCGGTGAACTAAATATTCCACAACCCGAATACCGCTTTGTCCCTACCGTCGATATCGACAGTATGTTTAAATACCAGTACAAGGGTTTTTTGCGCAACTTTGGTGGTTTTTTCCGCGATTTATTTCACCGGGAGTTCACATTGTGTACACAACGAATTAAGGTATTGACAGGAATAGAAAAAGACCCCTGGGATATTTTCGACAATATCATTGCCCTGCACCGAACCCATGGTTTGTATCCCTTGTTCTTTGTGTTGTGCGCCAAAAAACCGGGTAAATACGATAAAAACATTTCTCCTTCGAAAAAAATATTTTTTACACGCTTACAGGAATTAAAAAAACAGCACCGCATCGGAATTCACCCTTCGTTTCAGGGACATTTTGAAGATGCGGCCTGGGAAAACGAAACCAACATACTTCGCAAACTGTTGCAACAACCTGTTTACGAAGCCCGGATGCACTATCTGAAGATACAGATTCCACACACATACCGCGAATTAATTCGGATGGGGGTTGAGTTCGATTTCAGCATGGCCTATGCCGGGGCACCCGGTTTCAGGGCGGGATTGTGTTCCCCGTTTTTCTTCTATGATCTGGCCAACGAAACCGAAACCAACCTGAGTGTGGTTCCCCTTGGAATTATGGATGTAAGCATGAAAAAATATTTAAAGCTCAGCCGCAACGAATCGATAGCACTGGTCGACAGGATGGTTGACACCGTAAAAAATTGCGGAGGCGTGTTCGTAAGCCTATGGCATAACGAAAGCTTTGCCGAAGACAGCGACTGTAATCGTGTTTACGAACACTTACTCGAAAAGGCCCGATAGATGAATCTGCAATACCTCACCCATAACACCATCGACCGGCAAGCCTGGGATGCCTGCGTTGCAGAATCACCGATTCCCATGATTTATGGAACCACTGCTTTTCTCGATGTAACGGCACCCAATTGGGATGGTATCGTTGCCGATAACTACCGTACGGTAATGCCGGTTCCCCACCGGAAAAAAATGGGGATTCGCTACGCCTTCAGACCTGTGCTTACCCAACAATTGGGCGTATTTGGCAAACAAGCTGACCATGTTGAAACGGTACAACAGTTTATTGATTTTTTGAGTTTACATTTTCGTTTTGCCGAAATACCGTTAAATACGACAAACCCGGCAACCGGACCCATATATGGTACCGGAGTAACACACTATTTAGCCTTGGATGAAAGTTTTGAAACCATTTCGAAAAGTTTTACCATCAACCACCGGCGTAATATCAGCAAAGCACAAAAAGCAGGTTACATTTTTGCAGAACACATGCAATTTGATGACCTGCAGACAATAGTTGCCGAAAGCCCCGAAGAATGGATAAAAGCCATTGATAAATCGTATGCTCACGAAATGCTTATGGCTATAGAGATACTCATTAACAGGAAAGTAGCACGCTTGTTTGCCATAAATAATCAACAGGGAGTTCCGGTTGCCATGGCACTCTTTTCGGAATACAACAATCAGCTGAACTACCTATTCGGTATTTCGAACCACGAAGGAAAACAAAACCGTGCCATGTTCCTGATGTTCAGCAGTATAATCGAGATGTATTCCGGCACCGGAAAACAACTTGATTTTGAAGGGTCCGAAACCGAAAGTATTGCCCGCTTTTTCAGAGGGTTCGGTGGACTGCCGGCAAATTATGCGAAAATCAGAATTAATCGCTTACCTGCGGTAGTAGGATTTTTGAAAAACAAAAAAAAGTAGTATTATTACTTCATCATAAAAACACACACTATGAAAATAGTAAACCTGGGGGGAAAGGGGACACTGCTCGACCAATTTCTGGCAGAAATTCGCGATGAGGCCATACAGTTGGATCGTATGCGTTTTCGTAAAAATCTGGCACGAACTGCAAACATTTTTGCTTACGAAATCAGCAAGGCATTGCCTTTTAATGATGAAGAAATTCAAACTCCGCTTGGAGTAGCCATTGTACCAACCATGAAGGAACAACCGGTAATTGCTTCGGTTTTACGTGCGGGATTACCTATGCACGAGGGTTTCCTGTCGTTTTTCGACCACGCCGATTCGGCCTTTATTGCCGGATACCGCAAATACGAAAAAAACGAAACTTTCGATATACAAATCGATTACATCACTTCGCCCGGAATCGAAAAACGTTTTCTGATAATCTGCGATCCGATGCTGGCTACGGGACAAAGCATGGAGCTCACCTACAAGGGTATGCTGAAACATGGCAAACCCAAACACACTCATATTGCAGCACTCATTGCCAGCAAAGAAGGCATTGAGCACCTGCAGAAATACCTTCCCGACAACGAAGTAACCATTTGGGTGGCAGCCATCGACGACGAACTTACAGTGAAATCGTATATTGTACCCGGGCTGGGCGATGCCGGCGATCTGGCATTCGGGTCGAAAGAGTAAAAAATAATCATAATTTTGTGCAAAATTTTAGTAAAATGAAGAAAACCATTATTATTACCGGTGGGGCGGGTTTTATTGGCTCGCATGTAGTGCGCCTGTTTGTAAATCAATATCCCGACTATCTGATTGTTAATCTCGATAAGCTTACCTATGCCGGAAACCTTGCCAACCTGAAAGATATTGAAGCAAAACCGAATTATCGTTTTGAGCGCGCCGATATTGTTGACGGCGATGCCATCATGAATATTTTTGAGCAATATCGCCCCGATGGTGTAATACATCTGGCCGCCGAAAGTCATGTTGACCGAAGCATTTCGAACCCCACCGAATTTATTTTTACCAATATTGTAGGAACTGTAAACCTGCTGAATGCTGCCCGACATATCTGGCAGGAAAATTCTGAAGGCCGTCGTTTTTATCACATTTCTACCGACGAGGTATATGGTTCGCTGGGCGATGAAGGCTTTTTCACCGAAGAAACCGCCTACGATCCGCGCTCGCCCTATTCGGCATCGAAAGCCAGCAGCGACCATTTGGTAAGGGCTTATCACCATACCTTCGGGCTTCCGGTGGTTGTGTCGAATTGCTCGAACAATTACGGACCCAATCATTTCCCCGAAAAACTGATTCCACTGGCCATCAATAACATAAAAAACATGAAACCCATTCCGGTGTATGGCAAAGGCGAAAATGTACGCGACTGGCTCTATGTGCTCGACCATGCCCGTGCTATTGATACCATTTTCCATCATGGGACAAACGGAGAAACCTATAATATCGGTGGTAACAACGAGTGGAAAAACATTGATTTAATACGACTTCTCTGCAGCATTATGGACAATAAACTGGGTCGTGCCCCGGGTACCGGCGAATCGCTGATTACCTTTGTGAAAGACCGTGCCGGACACGACCTGCGTTATGCCATCGATTCCACAAAATTACAACAGGAACTCGGATGGAAACCATCGTTGCAATTCGAAGAAGGACTGGAACGCACGGTGGATTGGTATCTGGCAAACGAAGAATGGCTTAGCAACATTGTTTCGGGTGATTATATGCAGTATTACGTACAGCAATATGTAAAACGATAAAAATTCATGACCGAAGAAATATTTTTTGCTTTACCGTTTGCTGTTACAGCATGTAATACCGATGGAATTATCGTTTATATGAACGAAAAATCGAAAGTAACATTCGAGAAAGACAGCAATGTTTCGTTGATAGGCAAATCCTTATTCGACTGTCATGGCCCGGCCTCATCCGAAAAAATCAGGGAATTGTTGCAAACAGGTGGCACCAATGCCTATACGATAGAAAAGAACGGCCAGAAAAAGCTGATTTATCAATGTGCATGGTTTAAAGACGGTCAAGTAGCCGGTCTGGTTGAGGTTTCGCTACCCATACCGGCAGAGATGCCGCATTACATCCGGAGTTAATCATAACATGATGTAACACTTTGTATATTAACTGATTTAGCCTGAAGCAATAGAGGTAAAATTGTGATTTTCCAATCAAAAACAGATTTTATTCTATGTATATGTTTTCACAATTCTTGCGATAATATCATCGATTGGGTAAGTATCGGGAGATAAAATATATTGAAGAAAAGCTCCCTGTAACAACGATGTACAATATAACATTTCGAATTTTGGGTCGTCACAGCCCAGCTCAGCAAAATACTCATACAACAATTTATTGATTTCGGAGTACCCTTCGATATGCACGCTTTGTAGCGAACTTAATGTGCCTGGCTGAGTTAATAGTCCGGCCAACAATTGCCAGAAACTCCTGTTTTCGTCAATCAGCTTTTTTAACCGAAAAATGAATGAGACAAATTCTTCCTTCTGCAAAATACCATCCTGATTCTGGTCGAAATTTTCGTATGCCTGATTAAAACCTTCCTGAAAAATTTCACCCAGCAACGCCTCCTTGCTATCGAAATAATTATACATCAAGCCTTTCGATATGCCGGCACTTTTGGCAATCTGACTTATGGAGGTCTGGTGATATCCCTTTTCAGCAAAAAGTTCCAATGCGGTATGCATTATCAGACTGCGTTTCTCAGTCCTGATTTCTTCGAATTGCTCCTTACTTTTCGGGCACATGCAATGTCTTTTCTTTGGTTGAACAGTCGGTCAAAATTAAAAAATATTTTTATATTTTCAATTTTTATTCTGTGTTAATTTAGTGTTAAATTAGTAGTCTTGTAAAATTCACATCTATGAGATCATTAATACATCATTTGATTGCCTTCTCGGCATTAGTATTTTCTTCGTTAACCGCATTTTCGCAGGCCCCGCAAATTATACCGTCAGAGCATCCGGGTATGGTAGGTCTGTGGACATACGACAACCAATCGTCGTTGATGCAGGCTACGACTGGCAGTAATCTGATTACCCACGGAACGGTAAATGCGATATCGGGTCCTGTTGCAGGTGATAATGCAATCAACATCGGGGTAGGCAGCTACCTCACCTGCAACCATGGTATTGCGGGTAATGGCGGAGGAACAGAAGTTAATGAATATACCATGGTATTTGATTTCAGGATTCCCGAAAGCAACAAATGGTATTGTTTCTATCAGGCAAATGAGAGTAACAGCAACGACGGAGAATTGTTTGTTAACCCATCGTGTCAGGTAGGGCGTTCAACCGACGGGCCGGGATATTCGGTTTATCAGGTGGTTCCGGGTGAATGGTATCGCATGGTTGTATCGGTTGATTTGGGCAATTATTACAGGGTTTATCTCGACGGGTCGCTGGTTTTGGCGGGTGGCAGTCTGAGCGTTGACGGGGCATATTCGTTATATCCTTCGAATGACGAAAACCTGGTCCATTTTTTTGCAGATAACGATGGCGAAGACAACAGTTTCGACATTGCAGTTACTGCTTTATACAATCATGCTGTTGATCAGGTGGAGGTAAACACCCTGGGTGGGTATGGACATACAATACAACCTGTACTTACCGGAATATTACCCTATCTGCAAACACCCACGCCCACCAGTATGTACGTAAGCTGGCACAGCACCCAAACATCGTCGACCATAGTGCAATATGGCACCACCCCCTCGTTAGGCAGTTCAACCACCGGGGGCAGCGAAAACATTTCGGGCAAACGCTGGCATACAGTTAAACTTACCGGGTTAAGTCCTGAAACTGTATATTACTACAAATGCATCAGCGGAACAGAAGAATCTGATGTAAATATTTTCAAAACTCCGGCAGCCGGTATGACTCAAAATCAGCACTTCCGGTTTATCATTTTCGGAGATAGCCGTACCGATGTGGCTAAATGTACACAGATTGCCTATGCTGCAAAAGCAAAGGCTCAGGAATTATTTGGGTCAGACATCCACAATCAGATAAATCTGGTTGCCCATGTTGGCGATATAGTCAGCAGTGGTGGCACTATTTCGCAATACGAAGATGAATATTTTAAACCCTATGCCTGTCTCAGCAACACTATTC
>JAGOEF010000214.1 GCA_017997855.1 Bacteroidales bacterium | reverse complement strand
TTTCGGAGTTTGCCCTGATAAAATACCGCATCCATACCGAAATTGAATATTTTATTGCATTGGTTGAGCTTCCATTGCCAGGGCTTGAAAACTTCGATAAAACGCAGTTTGGTTTGCTCCGCAAGATCGTAGAGAATTTTTATGGTGAGGCTGCCATGCGGATTAAAGAACTCGAAGCCGTTACCAACCACGATGTTAAGGCGGTAGAGTACTTTCTGAAAGAGCGTTTCGATGCCTTAGGCATTGGACAATACAAGGAATTTATTCATTTCGGTCTTACGTCGCAGGATGTCAACAATACGGCGGTTCCTGCTTCGTTGCGCGATTATTTAAACGACCAGTATTACCCTGCCCTCGAAAAGCTGATTCAGCGTATTGAAACACTTGCAACAGAATGGAGCGATATACCCATGCTGGCACGCACTCACGGTCAGCCCGCCTCGCCCACCAGGCTCGGTAAAGAATTCAGGGTATTTGCCGAAAGACTCAATGTTCAGATGCTTCAACTGAAGGAAATTCCCATTCCGGCAAAATTCGGTGGAGCGACCGGCAACATGAATGCACATTATGTAACCTACCCCGGTATTGACTGGCATGGATTCGCAAAACAATTTACCGAAGAGATACTGGGTCTTAAACGAAGTTTTCCGACAACACAGATAGAGCACTACGACAATCTGGCCGCCATTTTTCATGCAATGTCCAGAATAAACACCATACTCATCGATTTTGCCCGCGATATCTGGACCTATATTTCGATGGAATATTTCAGGCAAAAGATTAAAGAAGGTGAGGTAGGTTCAAGTGCCATGCCACACAAGGTGAACCCCATCGATTTCGAAAATGCCGAAGGAAATCTGGGTGTTGCCAATGCCCTTTTTGGTCATCTTGCCGAAAAGCTTCCCATCAGCAGGTTGCAACGCGACCTGACCGATAGCACTGTACTGCGCAATATAGGCGTTCCGGCTGCCCACACTGCCATTGCCTTTGCCTCACTGATGAAAGGCCTTGACAAGCTGCTGCTTAACCGTGAAAAAATCGACAACGACCTCAGGCAAAACTGGGCAGTGGTTGCCGAAGCCATTCAAAGCATTCTGCGGCGTGAAAACTATCCGAAACCTTATGAGGCACTGAAGGCACTAACACGGACGAACAAACCCATTACCGAACAGGACATAGTTGACTTTATTGGATCGTTACAGGTGAGCGAAGTTGTGAAAGATGAACTATTGGCCGTTTCACCTTTTAATTATACCGGAGAATAGCATAGCAACAATGAAAGATTTAGGTAAAATATTCCGATACATTATCCCTTACAAATGGTACGCATTATTTAATGTACTGTTTAATGCCCTTTCGACGGTATTCAGCATATTTTCGTTTGGAATGGCCATACCCTTTTTAGGCATTTTGTTTGGTACTCAACCCATGGTTACCGTGAAAATGCCACTCAATCTTGCGGATTTCGATAGCATCGAAAACAATTTTTACTACTGGCTGAGCAATATTATCGAAGATCGTGGTCCTGCCAATGCCTTGCTCGCCATTGGTTTACTGGTAATGTTCTTTACGTTCCTGAAAACAGCCACCCTCTACCTGGCCAACCATTTTATGGTACCCATCCGAAATAATGTGGTACGCGACATCCGCAACCAGATGTTTCACAAAGTAAGTGGTTTGCCCCTGGGTTATTTTTCGGATGAGCGCAAAGGGAATATCATTGCCCGCATGTCGAGCGACGTACAGGAAATTGAATGGGGTATTATGAGTTCGCTCGAAATGCTGTTCCGAGACCCGCTAAAAATTTTGTTTTTCCTGATAACCATGTTTGCCATGAGCTGGCAACTTACGGTTTTTGTTTTGATACTGCTACCCGTGGTGGGATTTATCGTGGGCAAAGTGGGCAAAACCCTGCGCAAAACCTCGATGATCGGACAACAACAGATGGGTCAGATGCTTTCGCAGATTGAGGAGATGATAGGCGGTTTGCGTGTAGTGAAAGCCTTTAACGCCGAAAAACATATCAGAAATAAGTTTTATCGCGACAATCAGGAATACACCAACCTGATGAACGGCATTAACCGACGCCGCTTTCTGGCAAGTCCGCTGAGCGAGTTTCTTGCCACGGTAGCCATTGTTTTTGTTATGTGGTATGGCGGTAAAATGGTACTCAGCAACGATGGCGGTCTTTCGTCGCAGGCGTTTATCGGGTATCTGATTATTTTCAGTCAGATTATCACACCTGCCAAAGCATTCAGTACGGCATGGTACAATATTAAAAAAGGTCTGGCATCGCTCGACCGCGTTCAGGAAGTTATGCAGGCATCGGATCGGATTGAAGAAAAACCTGATGCAGTATCGATTGATGGATTCAACCACCAGATAGAATACAGGAATGTATCGTTTGCTTACCAGCACGATTTTCAGGTGGTTACCAATATCAATATGGTGATACCCAAGGGGAAAACTATTGCTCTGGTTGGACAAAGCGGCTCGGGAAAATCGACATTGGTTGATTTGCTGCCCCGTTTCTACGACATCCAGTCGGGCGAAGTGTGTATCGATGGTACTGATATAAGAAATCTGAAACTTAAAGAGCTTCGCGATTTGATAGGTTATGTCAATCAATCGCCGATTTTGTTTAACGACAACTTTTACCACAACATAGCCTTCGGACTGGAGCACGTTTCGATTGAGGATGTGATAGCCGCGGCCAAAGTAGCCAATGCCCACGATTTTATCATGGAGTCGGAAAAAGGCTACGATACCAATATCGGCGACAGCGGGAACAAACTGTCGGGAGGACAAAAACAACGCATCAGTATTGCACGCGCCGTATTAAAAAATCCTCCCATTCTCATTCTCGATGAAGCCACTTCGGCTCTGGATACCGAATCGGAAAAACTGGTTCAGCAAGCCCTTGAAAACCTTATGAAAAACCGCACTTCGATTGTGATTGCGCACCGGCTGAGTACCATTAAAAAGGCCGATACCATATGTGTTATTCACGAAGGGCGGCTTGTTGAAAAGGGCCGGCACAAGGAACTACTTGAGCAGAATGGTATGTACACCAAATTGTATAATCTACAGATGTCGTAATAATAAGAAAACTTGTTTATCGTTTCAATCCGTATGAAGAATCTTATGAAAAACCCAATTGTTGCATTACTCCTGATGGTTTTTGTTGTTACTGTTGTTTCGTGCAATCCTAAACCAAAGAAGAATAATACACTGAATCACGAACTAAAGGAACAACAATATGGTTTCGACAACCCGCCGAAGTTTCGCAAAGATGGAGAACTCAGGTTTTTCGAACCTGACACAAAATCGCCGGTAGCCACTTTCGACATCGAGATTGTGAGCAACGATGTGGACCGTTCGATGGGGCTGATGTACCGAAAAGCAATGGAGAAGAATCAGGCGATGTTGTTTATTTTTGAATATGAGGATATTCAGTCGTTCTGGATGCGCAACACCTTGATTTCGCTGGACATGGTATTTGTAAACCGCGACCGTCAGATTGTTACCATACATAAAAACACGCCGACCTTATCGGACCAATCCTTCCCTTCGACCTCACCCGCTATGTTTGTGGTTGAGCTGAATGCAGGCACCTGCGACAGTTTGGGCATAAACAAAGGGTATTATATTGATTTTTAGAGAGAGGGAATGATAGGGAGCGGAGACGCTCGGAGAAATAAATTTATTATTGGTTTGTAGTTAACCGTAAGCGAGGACGCTTACTGCATACGTGTGTAAGTAGCCGTAAGCGTGGAGGCTTACTGCATAAGTGTGTTAGATAGCCGTAAGCTTGGAGGCTTACTGCATACGTGCGTTGGACGGTTTCAACATCCTGAACAATGAGCAAATCGAATTGAGAACTAAGGCGTGGGGCCTTTGTTTACAGCGTTATTTATTGAATATTCAGTTTGCGGACAATAATCTGATTGTCGAAGAGCAGGCGAACGATATATAGGCCCTGGGGAAGAGATGAAACATCGA
>JAGOEF010000213.1 GCA_017997855.1 Bacteroidales bacterium | reverse complement strand
GCTGCTGGGCGTGGAATCCATTTTTCTATTGCTTTCGGCCGGAATTGCTATTTATTATTCTGGAAACGACATCGTATCGCTGTTGGCTACTTCCGGTATTTGTATTTCAACGGGCTTATTATTGTTCTTATTAAATCGTAAAGCCACCCGTTCGGTAGCTAAAAAAGAAGCTTATCTGATTGTGGCACTCGGTTGGGCAATTCTTTCGATAACTGGATCTTTGCCATTTATTTTTCATGGGAGTATACCCCGTTTTGCCGATGCACTTTTCGAAACGGTATCAGGCTTTACTACTACCGGCGCTTCTATTTTGGACAACATCGAGAGCCTGCCCAAAGGGCTTTTATTCTGGCGCAGCATTACCCAATGGATGGGTGGCATGGGAATCATTGTTCTCTCGATAGCGGTAATGCCTTTGATTAAAGTTGGCGGCATGCAGATGTTTATTGCGGAGGTTCCGGGTGTTACCTACGATAAACTGCATCCCCGGGTTACCGGAACAGCAAAAAGACTTTGGCTCATTTATATTGGTTTTACCCTGTTGGAAACCATTTTACTCTGGATCGCCGGCATGACGCTATATGATGCAGTAAATCACTCGTTTACAACTATGGCAACCGGGGGTTATTCAACAAAACAAGCCAGTATCGCATTTTACAATTCCCCGGCTATTGAATATATAATTATTGCATTTATGTTTATTGCAGGCACAAATTTCACGGTGAGTTATTTTGCATTGAAACTGAAATTTCGAAAAGTATGGGGGAACGATGAATTTAAATTCTATTCGCTGATTGTGCTTGTCTCTGCAGCCATCATAGCGATAGGCCTGATATTCTACATGAGCTATCCCGCCGAAAAGGCAATAAGGGAATCGTTGTTTCAGGTAGTTTCAATAATAACCACAACGGGTTTTGTCACTGTGGACTATATGAGGTGGATACCTCCCTACCTGTGGGTAATTCTCTTTATGTTAATGTTAATCGGTGGCTCTGCCGGTTCCACCGGTGGGGGGATAAAAGTTGTCAGAATTCAGTTGCTGCTTCGCAACAGCTATCTCGAAATGAAACGTATGATTCATCCCAATGCTGTAATCCCTGTGAGATACAATGGTCAAAGCGTAAATACAGCGGTTATATCAAACATCATGGCATTTGTAATTTTCTATATGATGATTTTTGTAATAAGCACCATGATTATGACCTTTTTCGGTCTGGATATCGTTTCGGCTATGGGGGCAGTAGCTACATCATTGGGAAATATCGGACCCGGATTAGGAACACTGGGGCCTGCATATACTTTTTCGTTTTTACCGGATGGAGCCAAGTACTATCTTTCGTTTCTGATGCTATTGGGCAGGCTTGAACTATTTACCATCCTGATTATTTTCGCCCCGGTTTTCTGGCGTAAATAACACCTGCCCATTAAACAAAATCCGAGTAAGCTCAAATACAGTTTCCATACCCGAATTCATACCCGGATATGAATACCGGTTGAGGCAGCTGTCGATTTCATGATGATTGATAATTTGTCCCTTTTTATCGGTATCAACAAAATGGAGGCTATCGGGTGTAGTTAAAAAATAACCATACCGATACGAACCGCGGCTGTTGCAACTGCAGGTGCGGTAAAAAAACCGGGTTTTCACAAGGCAGATTTCGTCACCTGCAAGAAAGCGGGCAAAATAGGAAGCATCCGTAAAATGTTCTTTTTCGGGCAGATGCACCGAAATAAAACGAACTTCGTTTTCGCCATATACCGAAACACGGGTTATGTCGTAGGGTGAAATAATCACCGGATTTGCCGGTTCCGATTCCTTAAATTTCATATAGGCAAAAAAAGATGCCTCACGGTAACGGATAAAACCCGTTGTTTTGTGCCCATCGTTGTAAACAATTTCGGCAGGTAACCATAGAGAACGCTGCGCTTGTAGTCCGGAACAAAGCACAAAAACCAAAACCCACAGAGCAAGTATTGATTTTACAGGTTGCATTTGGCTTTGAGCGCCATCATCTTCAGCGCAGCATGGGCAGCTTCGATGCCTTTATTACCATAGGTCCCTCCTGCCCTTTCGTATGCCTGCTGAAGATTATTGGTAGTCAGTACTCCAAAAATTACCGGTATATTGTGTTTCAGGTTTAAGTCCATAATACCGCGCGAAACGCTTTCGCAGATAAAGTCGAAATGACGCGTTTCACCCTGAATAACGCAGCCCAGACAAAGCACCGAATCGCAGCCATAAGCTTCGATTAACCATTGTGCGGCTACAGGCAACTCATAGCTGCCCGGCACATAAACAACTTTGATGGAGTCTTCCTGCACTTTGCTTTGCAATAATGCCGTTATTGCTCCGTCGAGAAGTTTCGAAGTAATGTCGTTATTCCATTCCGACACGGCAATACCAACACGCCACTGTTCGCCCGAAGGCAGGTTTGTGCTGTTGATGAACGAGAGATTGTTCAGTTTGCTCGACATATCAAATATTTTTAGTAAAGATACAAAAAAAAGAGGCGACTGCCTCTTACTATTTTTTACTTACCTGCTTTCAGTTTGGCCCGGGTAATATACTTCTCAATATTACGTTGCTCGGTGGTTCCGTAATATTCTTTATCAATCCGGTTGTACACTTCGAGTGCTTTATCCCATTTATTCAACGATTCGTAGGCTAGGCCGGCCCGCATCAGATAAATGGGTGAAAGAAATTCGTTTTCGGCAAGTTTGGCTGCCTTTTCGTAGTTTGCAATGGCTTCTTCCATTTTTCCCAATTCGGCATTGGCATCACCAATTAAACCTACCGATAAGGGTTTCAGCATATTGTCATCAGCATCGAAATCCTCGAGGTAATCGATTGCCGTTTCGAACTGACCCAACCTCATGTAACAAACGCCGGCATAATAATTTGCCAGATTACCAACATCGGTGCTGCCATAATCATCGATAATGTCGAGAAAACCGGCATTCTTGCCATCGCCTTCGAGGGCCAGCTTAAACGAATCGATTTCGAAATAATATTCTGCAACAAAAGCCGTTGCGGCAGCTTCTTTTTCGCGGGGTTGCTGAATAAACGAGCGATACCCGATATAACCACCAACCAGTAATACAATACCAATCACCACATAAATTATCGTTTTCTGATTCTTCTCGATGAACTGTTCGGTTCTGCTGAGGGTAGATTCGAATGCGCCCAGATTATCTTCCGATTGCTTCAGGTTTTGTTTTTTCTTTGCCATAAGTTTATGCTCATTTCTTTAAGACCGCAAATGTAGTTTTTTATGATGAATTATAAAACGAATTTTTAAAATTTCGGAGCAAAATCAAAAAAAACACAAAATAGAACGGTCAATACGCCCTTATGGCATTCTAAGTCCAATGGCATATTGTATTTTGATTATTTTTGCAAAAATCGTTTTTTGTGCATCTGACAAATTTATCGGTTATAAACTTCAGAAACTTCAGGGCCTTCGACTACGAAGCCTCGCCCCGGATAAATTGTTTTGCCGGTAATAACGGAGTGGGTAAAACCAACCTGCTCGATGCCATACACTATCTTTCGTTTTCGAAGAGTTTTATCAACACATCCGATAAGCTGAATATTACCCATGGTGAAGAACTGTTCCTGATTCAGGGAAATTACCAGCGAAACGATTCACACGAAGTTATTTACTGCGGCTTAAAAACCGGACAGAAAAAAGTTTTTAAGCGTAATGGCAAGGAATATGACAAACTGTCGGATCACATTGGATTTATTCCCCTTATTTGTTTACTGCCCTCCGACTCAAATCTGATTTTTTCGGGCAGCGAAATCAGAAGGCGGTTTGTCGATATGGTGATTGCGCAATTCGACCATAACTACCTTAACGACCTGATTCATTACAACAGGGCACTCGAACACAGGAACAAACTACTCCGCGACATTGATTCCACCACCTCAGCCGATAGCGATAACCTCGAAATATGGAACGAAATTCTGGCGGCAAAATCACTGTCGATTTACCGTGCACGAAAAGAGTTT
>JAGOEF010000212.1 GCA_017997855.1 Bacteroidales bacterium | reverse complement strand
GATAATCAAGCATCAGATAATATTCTAATTTTCCGGCAGCCGGTTGAGATGGAAGAATTGCTGTCAGCAAATCTCCCGACCGATTGAAGTTGATTTCCGTCCATTCCTTTTGGGTAGGATAGGGGCGGTAGATTATCTTTCCAATGGTGCCCTGGGGAAGACCTTTAAGTTCAATCTTACAGTCGTGTGTAATGTTCTGACTGCGTTTCAGCGAAAGTTTGTAATCCTGTCCCCCCAACTCAATACTGATTTTTTGAGGGTAAGTCGGTCCTGTAGTTCTTTGATACATGGCTGCCCCCACAGTAATAACAATTGTCGCAACCCAAAATAGCAAGTTTTTTACCCATGGTTTCTTCATACTCATTTACAGTTTAATAATTAAGACAATTTTTTCACCGTTTCGCTCCACATCCACCAGTACGGTATCGCCGGGTTCCAACTGATTGAGGCGGTACATATATTCTCTGATGTCGGATACAGTTTTTCCATCGATGGCAGTTATAATGTCGCCCGCCAACATGCCTCCCAAATATGCCGGCTTGCCCGGGGTTACTGCTTCGGCACGTAAACCCCTGATTTCGGTATTGGCTACATCGGGCATTATTCCCAACGATACTTTTTTGCCTCCGTGACGGCTCGCTTCAGGGTTTTTCGGGCCTGCTTCGCTGAAGTGCAGCAACTGATAATTGCTATTCAGCTCCATAATGAAATCGTAAACAATCGTCAGGCAAGCATCAATGCCGCTATAATTTATTTTGTCGGGTGAATCTCCGGGTGTGTGATAGTCGGTATGAGCGCCTGTCGAAAAATATAGGACAGGAATGCCCTGAGCATAAAACGAAGCGTGGTCAGAAGGACCATAACCCTCATTGCTGATTTGTAATTTATACCTGTGCTTCTTTTCGATAATCTCAATTAAACTACCAAACTCGGTGGCGGTTCCGGCACCTCCGATTTGCAGGCTGCTGTCAGGTTTCATACGGCCAATCATGTCGAGATTTATCATCATGGCAATGTTCTCAGCAGGAACTGGCAGATTTTCGACAAAATATTTCGAACCGAGAAGCCCTTTTTCTTCCGCACCAAATGCGACAAATAAAAAATTGTAATTCAGGTTTTCGGATATCGTACTCAGCGTTTCTGCCAGCGCAATAATACCCGCAATTCCAGAAGCATTGTCGTCGGCACCAGAGTGAACTGCCGGCACTTCGGGAGTACGGCTGCTGGTAGCAGGACCTCCCATGCCCAAATGGTCGTAATGCGCACCTATTACAATATACTTATTCCCGGGTTGATGGCATAATTCAGCCACAATATTGTTTGTGTTGCAAAAAACAGGTTCTATTTTGCACCGGGCATTGAGATTTTGTGAGATTTTGAATGTTTGTCCCATCCCTGATTTATGGTAGCTTTCGTCGAGCTGTGCTGAAGTGACTCCGTCGGGAGCAAGCAGTATATCGGCTGTTTTTCGCGAAATGATGATTACAGGAATACTCACCTGCGACAGGTTCAGACTGTCGAAAACCAAAGATTCTCCGGCCCGGGCAATAAGAATCACACCTGCAGCTCCTTTATCAACAGCTGTATAGACTTTTTCACGATTTCCGGAGTTGTGGCGGTATGCGGCAATACTGTCGAAAGGATTCCCTTCGAAGATCAGTGCCCATTTCCCAGTCAACTGTAAATTGGTGTAATCGTCGTGACTCAGATTTTTTGAATTGATTGAATAGCCATACCCACAATACTCGACAGGGGCATTAAGCATGGTGGAGGCTGAAAATCCGGCAGGTATGAAATCGATTGCATAATCGAAGCTTTGCGAAGGGGTGCTCAGCGTGTTTTCGTCTCCCGGTCTTACGCCGGTCCGTATCGGGAAAGACTGTATTCCCAATGGTTTGTCGAGATTTAACCCTGCCGATATAAAGCGATTGTAAATATATCTGCTGGCAATGGTATCGCCCATTGTGCCCGGATACCTGCCCTGCAGCGAATCAGAAGCAAGTATGCCGATGTCACGTTTATATTGATTTATATGCGAAGGCCATTGCTGCGAAAAAATGTATTGTGTTACCGATAAAAACGCAATACAAAAAATAAAAATGCTTTTTATCCAAACTCTTGCCATGCCAGTTTTCATTTGATACTTCTGTTCCAAAAATACACGAATTTTGCTGTCAGCAATATTTTTATTTAACAAAAGTGATGGCAATATGTTTATCCGGGTGCTTGTGTGAAAAAATATTTATCGTATTTTTGTCGCCCGTTGGCCCTATAGTTCAATGGATAGAACGGAGGTTTCCTAAACCTTAAATCCAGGTTCGATTCCTGGTGGGGCTACAAAGTAGACACACCTTAGCCACGATAGTGGCTATTTTTTTCGACAGAAAAAAAGAATCGAAGTTTACCCTGAGGAATCGAAGGGCTTCCTGGTGGGGCTACAAAGTAGACACACCTTAGCCACGATAGTGGCTATTTTTTTCGACAGAAAAAAAAGAATCGAAGTTTACCCTGAGGAATCGAAGGGCTTCCTGGTGGAGCTACAAAGTAGACACACCATAGCCATGACAGTGGCTGTTCTTTTTGTCAGAAAATAGAATTTGTGCATTTCGACCAGTATTGTTTTTCCATTGTGAAATTTTTATACCAATTGAATGTGAGCAGATGCAACTATTTTATAAATTTGAGGTTTATTGCATTAACAAAAATAACTCGATATGAAAAAATCAATTCTACTGTTTTTTGCACTGGTGTCAGGCACTTTGCTTGTCATGTCGCAAGTAATTCCCCAACATGGAAATGCGGCTTTTCAGGTATTGCGTTCCGATGAAAACGAAATTTCTGTTTCATACACAAGCGGGCAATATTCGCTAAACAGGGTTCAGACGCCCCGTGGCGAAGAATTCGTTGTTACTGCCGATGAAGCATTGCCACTGATGGTTTCGGGGGCTCCGGATTTGCCTTTCATAACGGCTTCCGTTATTATCCCCGATCAGGGAGGGTTTAATGTTGTTGTAAATTATGGAGAATTCGAGCTAATTGAAAACGTGAAAATTGCCCCGTCAAAAGGAAGTTTATTGCGTACAGTCGACCCGGCCACTGTTCCGTATATTTATGGCGACAGCTATGCTACCGATGAATTTTTCCCCGGAAATAGCCTGCCTTCGTGCAGTGAACCTTTTATTCTGCGTGACTTCAGGGGTATTACTGTAAAGGCATATCCGTATCAATATAATCCGGTTACCGAACAGTTGCGCGTGTATAAAAGCATATCGCTCAGCATTGTTAAAGACGACCATGTGCTTGCCGTAAATGAATTAATGCGCACGAAATCGCTTACCGAAACCGACCCGGATTTTGCGAAAGTTTATGGCGATTTCTTCCTGAATTATACCAACAACCCGGTTCGCTATAATGCATTGGCCGAAGGTACTCCCGGTAGAATTGTCATTATGGCCAAAAATACCTATATACCCGATCTACAGGATTATATCACATGGAAGACTCAGAAAGGCCATGAAGTGGTGCTTGTAAGTTCCGATACCATAGGTACTACCGCTGCGGTGATTAAAACCTGGTTGCAGAATTACTTTAATACAGTAGGTTTTACCTATTTACTGATTGTGGGTGATGCACAGCATATACCTCCTATGGTGGTTAACAGCGAGGATTCCGACAATGCTTTTTCGTATATTCTGGGTAACGACAGTTACGCTGATTATTTTGTAGGGCGCTTTTCGGGTGAATCGTCTGCGGACATGCTCACACAGGTGCAGCGAACTGTAGAATATGAGCGCGATCTTAACGAATCGGCTACATGGCTGGGTAATGCATTCGGATCGGCCAGCAATGAAGGAGAAGGCCAGGGACACAATGGCGAATCTGATCTTGAGCATTTGAATCTTATCAAAACCGATTTAATAAACTATGGTTACAATGTTACCCATGTGAATCAGGATGGTGGCAGCAATGCACTCATCTCAACAGCTTTTAACTCGGGTCAGGGACTGGCTAATTATATCGG
>JAGOEF010000211.1 GCA_017997855.1 Bacteroidales bacterium | reverse complement strand
GCGGCATTGGCAAATGCGGTGCCTGCGAAATGCTTGTCGATGGTAATATCCGCCGAATTTGCATAACCCCTGTGGATGGTGTTCGCGAAGTGTGCGAGATTCCCAAAGACTATATGCCCGAAGCCAAATTCGAGGCGAAAACCGAATTCACCAACACCTTTAAAACCAGCGTTGCCATTATTGGTGCAGGGCCTGCAGGTCTTGCCGCCCGCGAAATGCTGAATCAACACGGAATCTCGAATATTGTAATTGATAATAACTCGAAAATTGGCGGTCAGTTTCTTATGCAAACCCACCAGTTTTTCTTCTTCGAAAGCGAGAAAAAATTCGGGGGCATGCGTGGTTTCGATATTGCAACCACCCTTGCCGGCGACGACCACACCGGAATAATGCTCAACTCAACGGTTTGGGACATCCTCGAAGGACATCGCATTGCGGTGAAAAACATTGCCACTGCCGAAATCTATTACGTGATTGCCGATTACCTGATTGTTGCTACCGGTGCCATTCCGTTTATGCCTTCGTTTGGCAACGACGATGTGCCGGGCGTTTACACAGCGGCTGTTGTGCAGAAAATGATGAACAACGAATATACACTTCTCGGGAAAAACGTATTAACGGTGGGTGCGGGCAACATTGGATACCTCACCTCGTATCAGCTGATGCAGGCCGGGGCAACCGTAAAAGCCATCATCGAAGCCCAGGCTTTCGAAGGCGGATTTCCGGTGCAGGCAAACAGGGTGCGACGTCTTGGCATTCCTGTAATGACCGGACACATACTCGTGGAAGCCATTCCCAATAAGAACTATTCAGGTGTAATTGGTGCTGTGGTTGCCAAATGTGAGAACTTCAAAGCCATTCCGGGTACCGAAAAAGCCATCTATGGAATCGATACCATTAACATCTGCACCGGCCTTGTTCCCGACGATCAACTGATGATTAAAGGCGAACTGGTGTTTGGCCGCAACGCCTATTCGGTGGGTGATGCCCTGCGCATTGGCGAAGGAACCAGCGCAGTACTTAGGGGTAAACAGGCAGCCTACGAAATTCTCGACAGGATGGGAGTGAGGTACAAATTTGATGATTACCTGAGCCTCTCGAAAGAATATATCGACTCGATGCAGCATCCCGTAAGGATAATCGACGAACCCTATAAGCCTGCCCGCGAAAGGGCCGAAGCCAAACCTTATGTGCTGATAGACTGTCTCTACGGATTCGCATGCAACCCATGTGCTTTTGCATGTCCACATGGCGCCATCACCAAGTCGTCGACCAGTACGGTGCCACAGATTGACTTCGATAAATGTATCGGATGCATGGATTGTGTGTATCAGTGTCCCGGACTTGCCATTTTCGGATACAGCGAGAAAAAGGATTGGTTGTTCCTGCCCATCGAATACGAAGTAGCCGAAGGCAGCGAGGTATTTCTGGTGGATAACAACGGACAAAAACTGGGCGAAGGTGTTGTTGAGAAAATACTGAGGAAACCCAATAAGACGCATGTTGCCCGGGTTAAGTCGCTGAACCTTCATGGTGCCGAATTGATGAAGGCACGCGGCTTTATTGTGAAACAAAACTATCCGCAACCGGTCGATATCAAAAAACTTGATAAAGACTTTACATCTGAAACTTATATTTGCCATTGCGACGACGTAAAACTCAGTGAAATTATGAATGTAATCGGCGACCGCCGTTACATTTCGGTTGACGAAGTAAAACACACCACCCGGTTGGGAATGGGCGCTTGTCGCGGAAAACGCTGCATCAAAAGGCTGAAACAAACCATTGCCCCCTATGGTGTCGAAATTGTTGGCGATGCCACTCCACGCGGACCCTTGTCGAACCAGTTGAGCATGGGCGAACTCTATCCGAAAAGCCATCACGAAAAAGTGTTTACCCATGTAAACAAATCGGCAGTTAAACGCATTAAGGTGCAGTCGCTGGTAGCCGGTGGCGGTATGGCCGGAAGTGCTGTATTCCGCTATTTGGCCGAAGCCGGCCTGCAACCCGTGCTGATTAATCACGAGAGGGGTGCCTCGTGGCGCAATATCGCCGGTGGAAGACCCGCTTTCTCGTTACCGGCTCTTGCCGATATCGCCATGAAAAACCGCGATATTTTCGAACAACTGCAGCAGCGTCACAATGTGGACTATCGCCCCATTCGATATGTGAACTTTGCCCACGACGATGCCACCTACAAAGCACTCGATGCTTCGCGTGCATGGAGCAACGCGTTTATGGTTGACCCGAAGGACTTCAGAAAAGAGATTTCACCCTACTTCAATGCCAGTTTACAGAAGTATAATGCAGCCTTGATTACCCACGATTGCTGGCAGGCAACGCCGGGAAGGGTTATCGATTTGGTGCGCCGCATAGGTATTGAGGCCGGTGGGGTTATTCTCGAAGATTGCAAACTGATCGATCTTCAGAAAGAGGGCAACAAAGTAGTGGCTTTGGTGCAGACACACCAGAAAGAGTATGTGGAGTACGAGACCGAACACTTTGTCAATGCACTGGGCCCCAATGCCGGTGAATTCGCGCTAAAACTGGGACTCGAAACCGGTTTGTATCCGGTGAAACATCAGGCGTTTATTACCCGCAGACTGCCTTTGCTGGGTAAAGACGGTGCGCAACTCGATATGTTAATCGACAGGCAGAAATACAAGGGTTTCTCGGCTGTTTACGGGCAACAATTAGCCGAAACAGGCCAGATTATCGGTTGTGCTTCACCGGCCATCGATCCGCTCGAAACACGTCAGGAACTTAAAATCAACAATAAGGAATTTATCGAAATCGTATCGGAAGTATTTGTCGACTGGATTCCCTCGCTGTCGAACGTGGCATTTCAGGCAGTTTGGTCGGGCTACTATGTGGAACCACGCTATATTGTCGATCCGGCGCATGGCCTGCTGATTGGTCTGCGTGGACACGGCTTTATGCTTGGACAATACCTGGCCAAATTATATGTCGATAAGCTTATGGGTAAACCGGTTCCCGAATATTTCAACGACTTAAGACTTGACGGGCCCGGACTTTCGGAAGCGGCGTTTAAATAGGATTCAAATTACAAGTTACAAACGCTTGCACGAAAGCATGATACTTGCTTATGAAATATTGTTCACAAGTAAATATCATTAAAAGCCGGCAAAGTAGTTTGGGAGCTTGTCGCGGTTTGCGAAGCTTCAACCTGACATATTTATCTAAACGTTGGCTTGTACCGTTTCGTTAAAATGTTCTTACAGCTCGTACGTAATGAGGATTCGAACTTTTTGATTCGGGATTCTGGCTGCCATCATAGAAAAGCTGACAACTTGCACTATTGGCACTGTATTCGGTAGAACTCCAATAAAAAGCAATCATATTTCCACCAATCGTATTTTTGTTTAAATAGATTTTATTCAACTCATCTTTGCTGGGTAAAAACCAATCGGTATAACCTCCCAACACCAGATCGCTGCAAATTCTGGCTGCAATTCCCGCAGTATTGCAATCGTTTAAAATGTCGATGGTGTTTTGATTACCGGTTCCCAGCGCAACGCCATCTGCACCTGATATAGTTGTTCCGTGACAACCCCAATCAGCACCTGTACTTTGATCGGTAGCTGCAACAATCAATCCATGGGGGACGGCAATACTATATCCCGGATCGCCGGGTTGAAGAATATAGGCAATAATTCCTCCCTGATAGTTTTGCCCGACTGCCAGAATTGCTGTAATGGTTGTAAAAGTCACCTGACTGCCATAAGCAGTTCCTGCGCTATTGGTGGCATAAGCCCTTGCGTAATAGGTTGTCTCGGAATTTAAACCCGAAATAGCACTGGTAAAGCTGCCCTCCCCGGTACCATCATTAGTTTTGTTGTCGGCAATAGTCGGGTTTGGGGTGGTGCTCCAACACACTCCTCTAGCCGTAACAGCAGCACTCCCTTCGGAGCTTATGTTACCTCTGCAAGCCGCCGAAGATGATGTAACAGCGCTGATGGCTGAAGTGGTTACCACGGGTATCTGCTCGTCTTCGTTGTTACAACCGGT
>JAGOEF010000210.1 GCA_017997855.1 Bacteroidales bacterium | reverse complement strand
CTGATGCGGGCCATACAGTATTCGTGCAACCCGTATTTTTATATGGTTACCAAAAAACTTATCCAGCGTGGGTTCGAAAAAAGCATATTCCGCGACAGCCGCATTGGGCTCGAAATATGGAAAGACAAGGTGTTGGCACTGGGGTTTGAGCAGGCATTCGATTTGGGACTGCCGGCGGTTGCCAGGGGTAAAATTCCGGGTCCCGATTATTACGACCGTATTTATGGGAAATTCCGTTGGGCCTACAGCACAATATATTCATTAAGCATTGGTCAGGGTGAAGTACTCGTGACTCCGGTTCAGATGGCGAATCTGGCAGCTATTATTGCCAACAGAGGGTTTTACTTTATTCCGCATATTGCCCGTTCGATTGGAGGAAATGCAATCGATTCGGTCTATTTAAGGCCGGTGGTTACCCCGTTTCAACGAGAGCACTTTCTTCCGATAGTCGATGGGATGGAGGCCGTTGTGAACGAAGATTATGGTACCGGCGGACTGGCACGTATTCCCGACATCAGGGTATGCGGTAAAACCGGCACTGCCCAAAATCCGCATGGCGAAGACCATTCGATTTTTATGGCATTTGCCCCTAAAGACAATCCGCGGATTGCTGTGGCAGTTTATATTGAGAATGCCGGTTTTGGAGGCGTGTGGGCAGCTCCCATAGCCAGCCTGATGATAGAAAAATATATGTTCGATTCGGTGCGTAATGTAGCTTCCGAGCAGAGAATACTCAATACCAATATTTATCAGTATGCAGACACGGCGAGGTAACATATTTGTCAACATCGACTGGGTAAGCATCGGACTATATGTGCTTCTGGTGTTTCTTGGCTGGATGAATATTTATGCTGCCGTTTACGATGAGAGCCATACGAGTATTTTTGATTTTTCGATGCGTTATGGTAAACAGCTTGCCTGGATTGGAGCAGCCCTTTTGCTGGCGTTTTTTATTTTTCTTATCGACAGCAAGTTCTACTCAGCCTTTGCTTACGTTGTTTTTGCCATTTTTATGCTTACGCTCTTATCGGTGCTGTTTTTTGGTACCGAGGTTAATAACTCGCGTTCATGGTTCGAAATTGGTAGTTTCAGGCTACAACCGGCCGAATTTGCAAAAATGGCAACTGCACTGGCTTTAGCTCAGTTTGCCAGCCGCGAACAATTCAGTCTGCGGAATATACGTGATGTGCTTGGTGTGTTTCTCATAGTGGGTTTGCCCGTTGCACTGATTCTGTTGCAAAACGATGCCGGATCGGCACTGATTTATGCTGCACTGGTTTTTGTGTTGTATCGCGAAGGACTTAATAATACTTTGTTTGTACTGTTTTTTGCCCTTATTGCTTTATTTATTCTGGCATTGGTTACAAACCATGTTATTTTGCTCATTTTATTGGTACTGGTCGGGTTTGTTATTTTTCTGATGACTTCGGGCCGGATTACGCAGGCTTTATGGGGTTTTCTGATTTTTCTGATCATGGCAGGGGTAGCAGCAGGGCTCTATTATGGAGGAATCTGGCACTACGAACTGAAAT
The DNA here is from genome assembly GCA_017997855.1 of Bacteroidales bacterium. Next base: position 2,499 of record JAGOEF010000210.1, on the reverse strand, counting down.
ATCTGGCCATGTTGGCTATGGCCGGTGGAATTCTCATTAGCTTTATCATTGCCATTTCACGGAAAATTGGGAATGCCCTGATTGTGCTGCTGTTTATGCTCTTGTCGTCGGGCTTTGTGGGCTCGGTCGATTATGTGTACAACAATGTGCTGGGCGACCATCAGCAAAAGCGCATCGGTGAACTGCTCGGTTTTAACTCCGACCCCCTGGGTGTGGGCTATAACGTGAACCAGTCGAAAATTTCGATTGGCTCCGGCGGATTTTCCGGAAAAGGCTTCCTTCAGGGAACACAGACCAAATACAATTTTGTTCCGGAACAGGATACCGATTTTATCTTCTGTACGGTAGGCGAGGAGTGGGGTTTTATTGGCAGTCTGGTGGTAGTCGGATTATTCGCTTTTCTGATTTTACGAATTATCTGGCTGGCCGAACGACAGCGATCGCGTTTTTCGCGAATTTACGGCTACTGTGTAGCTTCGATTTTATTCTTACATGTGGCTGTAAACATCGGTATGACCATTGGACTGGCGCCTGTTATCGGAATCCCGCTGCCGTTTTTCAGCTATGGAGGCAGCTCGCTCTGGGCTTTCACCATCCTGCTGATGGTGTTCCTCCGTTTGGATGCGAATAGAATGGAGGTTTTTAGATAATTTCTATTTTATTTTTACTGCAATCTGATAGAAATTATTGACTGCGCCCAATACTTCAAAATCGATATAATAGGAATTAACGAATTCTGTGAATGCTTTAAATTCGTGCATTGGCACATTGAACTCATCAAACATAATAATATCGCCTTTGTTTAGATATGGAGCAATGCTGGTAAGTACATATAATGTTGCAGTATACAAATCAGCATCCATGTGGATTACTTTTCGGTTTTTAAATTCAAAACTTGTAAGGAATCCCGGTAGGGTTTGTTGAAAGAGTCCTTGTATAAACTGATGTCGGTTGTCATCAATTTTGGGTGGCTCGTTATTAGCCGACATATCGCCTTTTTTGAACGGGCCCCAATCTTCGGGTAAACCTGTAAATGTGTCGAAGCCAACAAAGCGGGAATCAGAGTTCAAATTATTGGCTACCCACCATTTGAATGAACAGCCTTCGGCCACTCCAAATTCTATATAATCAACAGCATCAATTTTTTCTGTTTCAATCAGGTATTTAAACAAGTCTTCTCTTTTATTATATCTGAAATGTATATCGTAAAAATCGCTATAGCCTGCTTGTTTTTTATGTTTGTGAATCCATTTCGATAGGCGGGCCATTTGTCCCACAAATACCAGCCCATTGCCCGGAATAAAGTAATGACTTCTGAAAATCGTAAATAATCCTTTGAAAAGTGGTCTTAATTTCATGATATTTTTTTGTTATCTGTATAAAAAATTTGTATTTAGTAAAAATATTGTCTATATTTGAGCATCTAAATTGATTCCAAAAATAGTAAAAAAATGAAGAAAAAAATCTTTACCTCAATCTTCATGGTTTTTATAGCATTTGTGTGTTTTTCTCAAAGTTTTTCATGCACACAAGTGTATCATCCAAAAGAAGATGCCCCTGTTTGGTATCTTGAAGACCAAAGTAATCCGACATGGGGGCCTACCAATGTCACCAATTATGGGACAACTGAGTACCTTGATACACAGGTGTGGACATGGAACGGTTCTCCTGGTAAAAAACGGTCATATATTGCCATAGACTTACTTTTCCTGAATAATCTGACAACCACCTATGTTGATTCTTGCTATTTGAATTTGTTTAATCCTTTCGATAACGAGGCTTTCTCTCACCGATATTCTGAAGGCAGATCAAATGTTACAAGAATTTACAAGGTAACCGAAGAGTGGCACGAAAGTAATGTAACCTGGAATAATAAGCCCGATTATGAAGATGATGAATATACCGAAATAGGAATTATTCCAAATCAACCCAATATTCAATCGCATGACGATATTTTTAATATTGATATTACCCCGGTTGTACTAGACGCTGACCACCAACTCGAAGATAATTATTATGGTATCGTTTTAAAACAATGGACAGAAGATCTAACCACCTACTATCATAAAATGAATTTTGCCAGTAAAAATCATCCGAATCCTGACTATTGGCCACAATTATGTATTAAATATATATTTCCGCAACCTGGTGTTTTTTATAATGGACAAAGCCTTACTGTAACAGGGATTGATGACATTGAAATGCTTTTTTATAATCACGTTACCTATTATTGGGATATCGATGGAGTGAATTATTTTGGAAAGACCATCGCTTATGAAACAGATAATATTGAAGATGTTCAATTGACACTTACTCTTAAAATTACAAATAATATAGGTGATTTTTGTGAATATAGCTTTTCGTTAATACCCACCATGGTAAATAATGTGGAGTACAAAACCGTTGCTATTGTCCCTAACCCTGCCTCATCAAGCTTTACCCTAAGCGGTATCGATGTCATCGAAAGAATCAGTATTTACGATGCACTTGGCAAAGAAG
>JAGOEF010000209.1 GCA_017997855.1 Bacteroidales bacterium | reverse complement strand
TTCCGACAACAAACGCCAGTAAACGAATCTTAACCGAAAGCAAACAACAAAAAACCGAATCGGGCTTTTTTGCCACCCCATCTTTGCATCGTCGTTCGACATCAACATCGTCCGGCATCGCGAAAAAAGTTTTTGTTTAATTAAAAAAGTAAAGTTATGAATTTGAGAAATCGCGTACAGTTGATTGGGAACATGGGTAAAAACCCTGTGGTAAAAGAGTTGAACAATGGTGGTAAAATGGCCCGCTTCTCGCTGGCAACCAATGAATTTACCGTAAAAGACGGCGAGCGTGTGAAAGAAACCCAGTGGCACACCCTGGTAGCCTGGGGCAAAACCGCCGACATTGTGGCCGAGCACATGCAAACCGGCGCGGAAGTCATGGTAGGTGGCCGGCTGAAGAACCGCAGCTACACCGACGACAAGGGCAACACCCGTTACATCACCGAAGTGGTTGTCGACGAAGTATTGTTCCGCAACCGCCAGGCAGCCTGAACCCCTGCCCCGGGGGCTCCTGCCCTGCAAAGCAAAACCGCCTGCAAATTGCACAATAGCGTGCTTGCAGGCGGTTTTTGTGTTGTAATCAGGAATTAGTACCCGAATATTTCTTCGAGGCTCAGTTCCTGAATTTCACCGTATTGTTTCAGGAGTTCAAAGTCGATTTTGTCTTTGGGACCAACAATGAGAATATCGAATTTTTTACCTTTCACATGCGCATCAAAAAAGGTTTTCACATCGGCAAGCGAATAGTTTTGTACTTTTTCGTACACTGTTTTCCGGTAGTCGTAGTCGATGCCCATTTCTTTTAAAGCCTGCCAGCTCCAGTACACGTCGGACTTGATGATTCGCTCGCTGTTGATTTGCTTAATCACCGCTTCGCGGCTGGTGGCAAACGAAGGTTCCGACAATGCCAGTTCGTTGAGCAATCCGGTGAGTGCGCTCAGTGCTTCGGCCAGTTTATCGGGCTGGGTGCTGAGGTATCCGGTCACGTAGTTCGATTTTCCGGTTTCGTTCGAGGTGCGGTAACCGGCCGATGATGAGTAAGCAAGACCCTTCGATTCGCGGATTTCCTGAAAAACAATCGATGACATACTGCCACCATAGTATTCGTTAAACATGGTGATAACTGGCAGATCTTTGGCATCGAACAACACGTCCTTACTCACCAGCATCACCAGACTCTGAACCATATCGTAGTTTACAAAATATACCTTTGGTTTGTCGTAGTTCTTTTCCTGATAGGTTTTGGGCTGAGGAATTTCTTTAAAAGCAGCATCGGTTGTATGATATTTTTTTATCAGACCGGCCACAGCTTCCTTATCGCGCGGACCATAGTAGAAAATACTGTGCTTATACTGCAGAATTCCATGCAGCATATTAACAAGTTCTGACGGATTCTTTGCACGCAGTTCGCTTTCGCTGAGGATATCGGTGGCCGGATTGAATTTACCGTATTTCGAATAATTCACCATGCGGCTTTGCAGTATCATGTTTTTATTCAGCTTGGCATCGCGGCGTTTTTTCATTATATCGTCAATATAATTCTTATACGCTTTTTCGTCAACACGGGCATCAGCCATTACTTTTTCGAGCAGTGCAATTCCTTCTTCAAGGTTCTTGTCCAAACCGGTAAGGTACACATATACGCGGTCTTCGCCTGCTGAAACGCCAAAACTTAATCCCAGACGATACCATTCCTTTTTGAGGTCAGCAGCCGATTTATCGGAGGTTCCCAAAAACTCAAGGTAACTGATGGCTACCGGGAGCCAGTTATCTTGCAAACGACCCATTTCGAGGGTATAGTACAGCGAGAATATTTCGTTGGTTTCGTTCTTCATGTGAGTAAACTCAACACCTCCGAGTTTTTCGGTTTTCAGGGCGGTTTTATAATCAACAAAAGCAGGTTTGATTTCGGCTGTTTTCATGTTTTTTAACGCAGTCACATATTTCGACTCGGCATTACGGTTAATGGTAAGCGGAGTAATCGGCGGTTTTTCAACATGATATACATTGTCGTTGGCACCGTTGCGTTTATACACCACTACGTAGTTATCGGCAAAAAACTTATTTGCAAAATCTACAATCATCTGCTTGGTGATTTTCTCGAGCTTATCGTTGTACTCAAGCATCTGTTGACGGGTACGTCCGGTAATAAACTGGTTTACAAACTCGTAACCTGCCGAGTTATTTTCGATGGAACGTATCTGACTCAGTTTTCGCTGGTTGATAATGGCTTCGAGCAGCCATTCATCGAATTCACCGTTTTTCAGTTTATCGATTTCGCCGAGCAACAGGGCTTTGAGTTCTTCAAGTGTCTGTCCCTGACGCGGGCTGGCCGTAAGCATAAACAAACCATAATCGTTCATGTTGCTAACTCCGGCACTGGCACGTAACACTTTTTGCTGCTGCACCAGATTCAGGTCGATTAGTCCGGCATTACCATTGCTCAAAATACGGCCAATCATGGTGAGCATCAGGTCGTCGTCGCTGTGAACACCGGTTGTGCGGTATGCAATATTGATATATTCGGCATCGGGACCGTATACACTCTGTTCTACCGGTTTTGTAATCGGGTCTTCCACAGGTGATACAAATTTAGGGATATTGTTGTTGGGCTTCATCTTACCCCAATAGGTATCAATCATTTTTATCATGGTTTCCGGATCGAAATCGCCGCTCAGGCAGATGGCAATATTGTTGGGAACATAATAGTTTGCCTTGAAATTCATAATGTTAACCATGCTGGGATTTTTCAGGTGTTCGCCAATACCTATAACCGAAACACCATAGGGATGTTTTTTAAACATTTCGCCCATGAGTTTGGCACGTGATTTACGTCCGTCGTTATCCTGTGTCATATTAAACTCTTCGAACACGGTTTCGAGCTCGGTGTGGAAAAGGCGGAGCACCAGATCACTGAAGCGTTCGGCTTCCATTTTCACCCAGCGTTCGGCTTCGTTGGTGGGGATATTGTTTACATACACCGTTTCTTCGTATGATGTCCAGGCATTGGTTCCTGTAGCACCCATCATGGTACAAATTTTATCGTATTCGTTGGCGATGGCATATTGCGATGCCAGCTGCGAAACGCTGTCGATGCGATGATAGATTTCGAGCTTCTTCTGCTTGTCGGTTTCTTTGGCATGCAACTCGAACAAATCAGAAATTTCGGCAATCAGTTTGCTTTCTTTTTCCCAGTCCTGGGTAGCAATTTCGTCGGTACCTTTAAACATCATGTGTTCAAAATAATGCGCCAGACCGGTGGTTTCGCGCGGGTCGTTCTTTGCCCCTGCCCTCACCGCAATATAAGTCTGAATGCGGGGTTCGTCAGTATTCACGGCCATATACACCTTCAAGCCGTTTCCCAGCGTATACACCCGGGCATTCACAGGGTCGTTGGTCACATATTCGTAGGTATACCCGTTTTTATCTTTCGCCGTTTTGGTTTCGTAACCTCCGGCAAAAACTGCCGAAAGCATCACCAACGGCAAAATCAAACTCAGAATAATTCGCTTCATAGTATTATCAGTTAAAATTTGGCAGAAAATTACAAAATGTTTTTACGTGGCAGACTATTTTATGAATATTTAAAGAATTTATCAGTGAAAATAACAAAGTACCAGGGCTATAACAATCGTTCATACCAATGTTTGCTACCGATGATGTATTATTAAATTTGGGAATACAGGAGACAGAATACAGAAGGGGCTTTTCGTTGTGCGATAGAATTCTGCTTATCCAAAAAAAATCGAAAACTCCAGCCAGAGATGAATACTTTCTAATTGCCAGTCACCACTCCTGAATTCTATATTCTGCCTCCTGTATTCTGATTCCAGGCACCACATGATTTCATATTGCATTAATTTCCCCAATAATCAGCCCTAAGGTCGACATTACCCCCCGAAACAATAACATGCACCTTTTTGCCGGCAAAAACAGACGGGTGTTCAAGCATGCAGGCCAGTGGCACTGCCGACGAAGGTTCAACCACAATTTTCATACGTTCCCACATCAGTTTCATGGCATGGGTTATACCCGGTTCGGTAC
>JAGOEF010000208.1 GCA_017997855.1 Bacteroidales bacterium | reverse complement strand
CAAAATCAGGCTGATTACAATGCTGATGATTTGTATCCTCATCGAAAAACTATCCATGGTAATCGGTTTTAATTTGTTTATTGAAATAAGTGAACACAATGGCCAGCGATACCTTCACCATATAATATACCGTGGCAAAATCGCGTATTGATGACTTTCCGCCTGCCCTCTCCTTCATTTCGACACTGATTTCGGCAATGCTGAGACCTGCGTTTTTGTAAATCAGAATTGACTCGGGTTCGGGGTATTCATCGGGGTAATATTCGGCAACCACCTGCAAAGCGTTACGGTTTAGCATTCTGAAACCCGATGTACAATCGGTAATACGAAGTCCCGTGAACAACCTGATTATAAAGCCCAGATAACGTATTCCCGTACGGCGTAACCACGACGACTGAAAGCCACTGCGTCGTATATACCGCGAACCAATCAGCACATCGGGGGCATTATCGGAGCACATTGAGCGTACAAATTGTGGCACCTCGGCGGCAGGGTGCTGCCCGTCGCCATCCATCTGCATGGCAAAATCGCAGCCGCTTTCGAATGCATAGATAAAACCTGTCTGTACTGCACCGCCAATGCCCAGATTACAGGGTAAATCGAGCAGCACACAATCGAGACTCCGTGCAATTTCGGCAGTCCGGTCGGCCGAGCAATCGTTCACCACCACGGGGATAATGGCCACATCCCCGATATTGCCCAGCCGGTGTATGGCATCGACAACCTCCGCAATAGCGTGTTCTTCGTTGTAGGCCGGTATTACAATTGCCAGTTTCTTCAAGCGAACCGATGTTTGGTTACAAAGATAAGACAAAAATGGATTGTGATGAAAGCCAATGATGCGTGAGAAATGGTGAGCGATGAATTAGAAATTAATTTGTTTTTTAATAAAAACTACATGATAACTTAATTAAAATTCAAAAAACAAAAGCTGATATTTTGGAACAATTGAGGTATTGAAAATTTCCCCGATATTGGGAACGAAATTTTGATTTTACTGCGGAAAACCAAAGATGTTTTTTCACTAAAGTAGTTGTGAGGTTTGAATCAAATTCAAATATGATTATCTTTATAAGGTTTTTAAAAGTGAAATGTAAATGAGGATAGGTGATGGAAAATGCAAGGGTGGTAACGATTTGGTAACAACCCCCCGTGTAAAACTGCGTTTTTTTGCGTATTTTAGTGAAGACAAAAAACCTGTAAGTATTGGTTTTCTGGCTTTTGCGCCTTATTGCTTTTAGATTTTGGGGCTCAGAAAACACCTCGCAAACTCAGTTTGTCGAATAATGAACAGGGATTGAAAGGCTTTCAGGGATTACTCGCTTCGCTCGTGATCCCTGAAAGGGGAAAAATCAACCATCAGAAACACCTGCTTCGCAGGTTTGTTTTTTATTTCCATGGCATTTGGCAAATGAATTTGCCATGCCCTGGAAATAAAAAATGACCCTAATCGGGTCATTTTCTGATGGTTGCGGAGAGGGGGGGATTCGAACCCCCGGTACCAATTTCTCAGTACGACAGTTTAGCAAACTGTTGGTTTCAGCCACTCACCCACCTCTCCAAAATAGAGGTTACAAAAATAATAAAGTTTCTGTTTCTGCAAAAAAATATTTATGCCTGAAGATTTATTACTTTTGTCAAAACTTTTTTCGGCACTATGACCATAAAAAAACTCATCGGGTTGGGGCTGCTGTTGACACTGTCGGTGATGCTAACCGCGCAGCAGACCAGTGTGCGCATAGGGTTGCTTAAATACAAGGGCGGTGGCGACTGGTATGCCAACCCAACCAGCCTGCCGAACCTTATCAGATTTTGCAACGACCAGCTGAAAACCAACATTTATCCAGAATATATGACAGTTGAGCCCGGATCACCCGAGATTTACAGTTGCGCCATGATTCACATGACTGGTCATGGCAATGTGGTTTTTTCGGGTTTTGAGGCCGAGAACCTGCGGAACTACATGCTCGCCGGCGGATTCCTGCATATTGATGACAATTACGGCATGGACGAATTTGTGCGTCGCGAAATCAAGAAGATTTTTCCGGATAAGGAACTGGTCGAACTGCCCTTCAATCATCCCATATATCACGCCCACTTCGAATTTCAGAGCGGACTTCCCAAAATACATGAGCACGATGCCAAATCGCCGCAGGGTTTTGGAATTGTTGACCAGGGCCGGCTCTTGTTGTTCTACAGCTACGAAACCGATTTGGGCGACGGCTGGGAAGATGCATCGGTGCACAACGATTCAGAAGAAGCACGTACTAAAGCATTGCAGATGGGCGCCAACATTGTAAGCTTTGTCTTCGGGCAATAAAGGCTCATCCTTGACATACACATCGTAGTTTGAACTTTTAGGCTGTGTTTTTGGTTTTATCAGAAAAATAAAAGACATGAACACAACAAAATACGCCTCCGATTCGCGGGGAAAAGCCAATTACGGTTGGTTAAAAACCAGATACTCTTTCAGTTTTGCAGAATACTACGATGCTTCTCGCATTCGCTTTGGGGTGCTGCGGGTGCTTAACGATGATGAAGTGGCGGGAGGCGAAGGATTCGGAATGCATCCCCATGACAACATGGAAATAATCACCATTCCGCTTGAAGGGAAATTACAACATAAAGACAGCATGGGGAACACCTCGGTAATCGAAAGCGGCGAAATACAGGTGATGAGTGCCGGCACCGGTATTATGCACAGCGAGTTTAACCCCGACCCCGAAATACCCGTAAAATTATTGCAGATTTGGGTTTTCCCGGACGTAAAAAACCACACACCCCGCTATCAGCAAGCCAAAATAGACACTGAGGCATTAAAAAACCGGTTGCACACCATAGTCAGTCCCGAAACCGGCAACGGAACCGTTTGGATACACCAAAACGCATTTTTCAGTCTTGGGGAAGCCGAATTCAATCAAACATGGCGGTATGTTCTTAACGACAAAAACAATGGCATATATATTTTTGTCATTGAGGGCAGCGCAAAAATTGGCGAAATGCAACTGCATCGGCGTGATGCAGCAGGTATTGCTGACACCAGCTCAGTTGAAATTGACGTTGAAGGCGGAACCCGCTTATTATTGATGGAAATACCAATGTGAAACGCCCTGTCATGCTGAGTATTGGAACGGGAATCGAAGCATAGGCAGGGGTTACGGAGACAGGACAACTCCGGATTCACCCTTCGATTAGCGCTTCACTTCGTTCCGCTACTACCAATGACGTATTATTAAACTTGGGAATTCAGAATACAGGAGACAGAATACAGAAGGGGCTTTTCGTTGTGCTACTGAATTCTGCTGTTCCGATGTAGATCGAAAACTCCAGCCGAAGAAGAATGCTTTATAATTGCCAGTCGCCCCTTCTGAATTCTGTATTCTGCCTTCTGTATTCTGATTCCAGACATTGCGTCATTTCATATTGCTTTTATTGCCCCAATAATTAGCCCTCAGGGTGACAATCCCCTGTCATGCTGAGTAGTGGAGCGTAGCGGAACGGTAATTTATACTGAGCCTGCCGAAGTATCGAAGCATGGACAGGGCGTTGCGGAGACAAGACAACTTCGGATTCACCCTTCGATACTTCGGTAGACTCATTTTAAAATAACGCTACTACCAATGACGTATTACTAAATTTGGGAATACAGGAGACAGAATACAGAAGGGGCTTTTCGTTGTGCTATTGAATTCTGCTGTTCCGATGTAGATCGAAAACTCCAGCCGAAGAAGAATGCTTTATAATTGCCAGTCGCCCCTTCTGAATTCTGTATTCTGCCTTCTGTATTCTGATTCCAGACATCGCGACATTTCATATTGCATTAATTGCCCCAATAATTAGCCCTCAGGGTGACAAACGGTTATGGCGGCAAAACAACCGGCGAGGATGGCAAAACAATAAGTTAGGATGACCAAGCAACCGGCAAGGATGGCAAAACAATAAGCAAGGATGACGAAGCAACAGGTTAGGATGGCCAAGCAACAGGCAATGATTGGAAAGCAAACGGCAAGGATTGGCGATACAATGGCAAAAAACGGTCGTATAATGGCAATGTAAGGCAAAAC
>JAGOEF010000207.1 GCA_017997855.1 Bacteroidales bacterium | reverse complement strand
GAATAAACCCGTATAATTGTAACCTAGTCACCTACAGCGGAATACTTCTGTCGATAAGCTGCTCGATACTGATCATGGTGTCGGTATTCGAAACCCCGTTGATGTTGTGAATTTTCACCAGAACATCCTGCAAATGCTTATTGTCGCGGCAATAGGCTTTTGCCAGAATTCCATACTGACCTGTGGTGAAATGCAATTCGACCACTTCCGGAATTTCACGCATTTTTTCGGTTACACCGGCAAACATATTGGCTCTTTCGAGAATAATACCAATAAAAGCCTGTGTTTTAAAATCGAGAACAACAGGGTTAACAATCAGGCGGTAACCACCAATCACCCCGACTTCCTCGAGTTTATTGATTCGTTTGTGAATGGCGGCTGCCGAAATTTTACACTTTTTGGCAATATCTACCACTGAGGTTTTCGAGTTTTTGATAAGAATGTCCAAAATCTTCTTATCCATCGAATCGAGTTTAATCTTTGCCATAATTTCTCAATTTTAATTCACTAAATAAACACAATGCTCAACAAATATAAATTAATTTTACCAAAACAAAAAATATTTCACTTTTTTTTATCCTTTTAAATTCACAAAACTGCATTTTAATAAATGTCATTGATAAAATATTACTGTAAAAGGCTTTTTTTGTACTGAATGAATACTTACTTTGCATATTCATGTTGATTAAAACAACAAGAGTATTTATGGCCTGGTTCGACGATACTTTCGGGTTTTCGCGACGCGAGAAAAGAGGAATTCTTGTTCTTTCGGTACTCATTGTTATGAGTATTGTGGCGAATGCCATCATTTATCATATAAGGGTGGCCAGCCCGTACAACTTTTCGGATTACGAAAAAGAAATTGATAAACTGATGGAAACCGTTAAAAGCGACTCTGTTGCACAACCGGTTGAACTGTATTTTTTCGATCCGAATCTGGCCAGTAAGGAAGAACTGATTGCACTGGGCATTCCGCCGAAGGTTGCTGGCAACATCGTAAACTACCGCAACAAAGGCGGGAAATTCAGGAAACCAGCCGATCTGGCCCGCATGTATGGCCTCGACACTGAACTGTTCGAAAGATTAGAGCCCTTTCTGGTTTTTCCCGAAAACGAAGACAAGAATTATCAAAGCCGCGAAGAAGCCAGACCCGTATATTTCGAATTTGACCCCAACACTGCTACAGCTGACGATTTCAAAAAGATGGGTGTCAGGAACTACGTAGCCTCCAACATTGTGCGTTATCGCGAAAAAGGCGGGCAATTCCGCAACAAAACCGACCTGCTGAATATTTACGGATTCGACAGTCTGTGCTATCAGAAAATTGAACCATACATAAAAATTACAACCCAATTTGCTGCAACACCCGAAAAAGCGCTGCTCGAACTGAATACGGCCACACTGTCGGACCTCGATGCACTTAAGGGTATTGGCGAAGCGTATGCCAACCGCATAATCAGTTACCGGACAAAACTGGGCGGATTTGTAAATGTGGTGCAACTAAAAGAAGTTTACGGAATGAGCGACGAGTTGTATCAGTCGCTTACACAACAGGTGATGGCCGACCCTGTTAAAGTCAATTGTATTAATGTGAATACAGCTGACTATAAAACGCTGATTTCGCATCCCTACCTCGAAAAAGCCGAAACAACCGCCATACTGAGTTATCGCGAAATGGTCGGAAAAATTCAGCATACCGACGAGCTGCTGAAACAAAAAGTGCTGAGCGAAGATGTTTTCCGCAAGATTAAACCCTACCTTTGCACAGAATAGTCCCATGATTAGCAAAGCCCAAATATCGTTTGTTAACTCGCTGAAGCTGAAGAAACACCGCCAGTCCGGGAAGCTGTTTGTTGCCGAAGGAGAAAAAATTGTGAACGAACTTCTCGCTTCTCCGATGCAGATTGCCTACATTATGGCAAGTCGCGCCTGGATTGAATCGCACCCCGGTTTGGCAAACCAACATCTGTCGAAAATTGTAGAAACACCCGAAGCAGCCATGGCGAAAATAAGCAGCCTGAGCACTCCGTCGCCGGTGCTGGCGGTGGTGCATATGCCCGGGCTGGTTAAACCGGTTTACAATGCACAGGACTTGTATCTGGCTCTCGACGAAATTCAGGATCCGGGAAATCTGGGCACCATAATCAGGATTTGCGACTGGTTCGGCATTACCAACCTGATTTGTTCTATTGGTTGCGCCGACCTCTTCAACCCAAAAACCATTCAGGCAAGTATGGGGGCTTTTTTACGTGTGCATGTTTTTTATAGTCAGCTTGATGATGAAATTGAGAATTACCGTTCAGTTACTGGCCATGCTGTGTATGGCACTTTTCTGGAAGGAGACAATATTTACGAAACCGAACTCCCCTCGGGAGGCTTTGTTGTAATGGGCAACGAGGGAAAGGGAATAAACCCGCAGATTGCACAAGGCATTACGCACAAATTGTATATCCCGAGTTTCTCGTTATCGCCCGTACATGCCGAATCGCTGAATGTTTCGGTGGCTACGGCCATTACCTGCTCCGAATTTATGAGACGGCGTTGCCTATGAGAAAACTGATTCCGATAGCGCTTTTAATGTTGATTGGGTTGATAACCCATGCACAGCAGGTTGACGTTACCCGTGATGCCGGAATATGGTTTGCTGCCGGCCTTGAGCGTAAGCTTACCGGTAAACTGGAGTTGGATTTCGGGCAGGAAGTGAGACTTTACCATAATGCAAGCCGTGTGGATGATTATATCAGTGAACTTGGGTTGAGCTACCGGATTAACCGAAATTTTGCACTGGGTGGAGGTTTTCGATACACCTACAACATTCACCGTGATGGAAGTCTCGGGCACGACCTGCGCTACCACGGCGAAATTAACTACCGGGGACGTCTGACAGAAAAATTCAGGATAGGCTATCGGCTCCGGTTTCAAAAGGAATATGCCAACCAACTCGATTCGACCGGGGTAAACGACTACAACACCATGGATTTCCGTCACCGGCTGAAGATAGAATATCTGCACAGTCAACGGCATACGTTTTTTGTAAGCGGCGAAGCATTCCGTACACTGAAGCAATTCAGGGAACCCTATTTCGGCAAGTTACGCTTTTTTGCCGGCGACGACATCAATCTGGGCGCAGGAGTATTAGAGCTCTCGCTGGGCATGGGACAGGAACTCAATAAAGAGCGGCCATTAAGCTTCGGATTTGTGGCGGTTTCGTATGTTTTTACATGGAAACGATGAAAACCCGTGGAATCATAGGTTTCGGCGTGTGCATCCTGCTGATTTTTTGCAGCGGATGCTATCGCGAAGATATCAGGCTTACAGCAAACCCCGACGATAACCAACGCATCGAAGCACTGCTGGTGCTGAACGGAAAAGCATGTTTTTACGACGAAAACAGCCACAGCCTGCGCTACAGTCTTACAAAAGAAGCATGCAACAACTTTATGCCGATAGTAACACTGAGTCCTTATGTCAGGCTATTTGTAGGAACCAACGAAATCAAAAATGGTGATACGCTGGTTCTTGGCGATGTTGCTTATAAGCAGGAATATACGCTGAGGCTGATTGCCGGTAATGATACGATAGATGCAGGACTGATGTTCACACCGCTACCCATTGTCTGCATAAGCAGCCAGTTTGAAGTGAGCGACGACCCAAAAATGCCGGCATTTATCGAAATTGCCTATCCCGAGCCTGAAAAACCCTGCTATCGGGGCTATATTGGCATTGAATACCGGGGGGCTACCTCGCAGCTCTTCCCCAAAAAATGCTACGGGTTTAATACACTCGAAAATTAGGATATTAAGGTGTATAAAAATGTGTGCCTTACCGGAAACCGGCCGAATTATACATGGATTCTCGACGCCGCATTTATCGACCCTGCAAGGGTGAGAAACAGGGTATCGTTCGGGGTATGGGCCGGTATGGGGATAAGCACAACGCATCAGGCCATACAGGGACAAGCGGTAGAACTTTTCAGGAACCTGCAGCATCAGGGCCTCTACAGCCTGAACGAAAACTTCAACAGCGAGGTGCTGGGTTTGTCGGGTAGCGACGATGTGCTGTATAAGGC
>JAGOEF010000206.1 GCA_017997855.1 Bacteroidales bacterium | reverse complement strand
GGCAATTCGCTGCCAATGGGAAGACCCAAACCGCCACCGGTGGAATCGCCAATTACTGTGACATTGGGGAGTTCCTGCATTACAATCGAAAAAATAGAACCTGCCGAATAGGTTTTGCGGTTGGTGAGCACACATACCGGTTTGTTCCAGTAGCTGCCCGATGGTTCTAACCAGGTGGTGGTAATTCCCGTTAACTCATGATGTCCGGGACCCGATTTTAAGCGGGACCCCAACACAGCGACGCGGGTTTGTGTAAAATGACAGGCTATCTTATACACATTGTTCACCTGTCCGCCAAAATTATTGCGCACATCGATAATCAGACCATCGGCATCCGAATACAACTGCAGAATATATTCAAAGTCGGCATCGGTAAACCCGTAACTGAAACTTCCATAGTAAATGTATCCCACTTTACCGTCGCTGATGGCCGCGTGATAAAATGCACCGGTTCGGTTTCCATAGCCCTTAAAATAGGTATCGGTGATGAGTCTTTCGTTGAAGTTTTCGGGACTGTTGAAAAAGAAATTTACATTTTTGTGCTCATCGAAAAACGAATTGATACCACTGTGCCCGTCGCGCAACACATCAATCATCAGACTCAGTGTGTCGAAGAAAGCCTTGTCGCTCATATCGTTGGTGATTTTTGGCGAGTACACCGTGTGCACCGAATCCCAATCGATGTTCTTCAAGGCAAAAAAGGTGTATCGCTCGTCGAGTGTTTTCCACATATATTCGAAAACGTCTTTTTTTGTTGCGGGAGGTTTTTCGATGAACGATTTCCTGCAGCTGCCCGAAATAAGTAACAGTACAGCAAAAACAATGGCCGTTATAATATTTGTCATTCTCATCGTGGAGTCTTTTTAAGGTTAAACAATAAACTGAAACCGACTATGCCATAGCTTGACCTTACCGGATTGAGATCGGCACGTACTGAGGCATAACTAAAACGGTAATTCACAGCGAAAGCATTGCCATTTCGCATCACATACTTCAGCTCTGCATGTATTTCAGGGTTAATAATGCGTGTAAGAAATCCCGAAGTACTGTTTGCCATATCGAGCATTGAGCCATCGGGTTGCAGCAGGTTTTCGGGCATACCAATGTAGGAAGGGGTTATTGCGCTTCCCACGACTGGGTAAAGCATTCCCAGGCTGACCATCCAGTTTTTGTCAGGATTGGCTTTTTTGCATATTGAATGCAACGAAAATTCTTTGGCCAGTCTCAGCGAAATGCCCAGCCCCACGCTCATGTCGTATGATAGTACCGAATTTGACAGGTTTGAATAATTCATCCGTATTGCATACCTGAAATTCACACCCGGACCGGTAAAAAAGTCGATCCCCAGTGGGTTCAGCTTGCGCAGACGCCACAGATACTCTGCCTGAAAGTTGTTGTAGTAAAACGTAACAACATTGTTGTATTCCGGCATATCGTAGGGCATTAATCCTCCGGCGGTAAAACTGTTTTCTACATTCAGATAATTTCTGCGGCAACGCGTAAAGGCGAGGCTGGCACCACCTCCGAGTCCGGTATAGGGCAGACAGGTATTCACCTGTTCACCCACAGCAGCAAGGCTCAATGCTCCGGTAAGCCGTAAATGGCTAAATCCGGTTTTGAGGCTGTCGCCCTGCGGATGGCTGTATGCATATAGCGGTAAGCACATTGCCCCAACAAGAAATGCAAGCAATAATTGTCTCTTAATCATAATAGAATAAATATAATCAGTTAATGTAATGTTACTGACAAATGTAATAAAAACCCACTTGGGGTTTTTATTTTATGTATTTTTGTTGAAAATTGGCAATGAGAAGCGAAAGACTCAAATTTTATTTTTCTGAAGACTATCGTTTTCAGCAAACCACCTTAAAGGTGTTGGCTTTATTTGGTTCAGTGGGTCATCTGCTGTTTTTTGTTATACTGAAATATGCAGTGGGATTTTGGGAGTCGTTGCCATTGAGAATTTTCGCTTCATTATTGTTTTTGAGCTTATTGCTTCTTCCCCGCGTGAGACCATTCCGTATCGTGCATGCCTGGTATTACGAGTTTGTTTATTTACTGGTATTCCCGGTGCTTTTCATGATATTTTTAATAAAAAACGATGCAAACGCTTATTGGGCTGCTTCCGTAATCTTTTCTTCGGTTTTGTATGGTTTCCTCACACACCCTTCTAAAGCAATTATCATATATCCTTTGAGTATCGCCGGTGGACTAATCCTATATTCCACTATTGCCGGAGTCCCCGATAACTTGAAAGATATCATTCTCATTCATTTTCCGGCATATTTTATCATGGTGTTGATTGGCATTTTTCAGACTATGATTAGGTTTGCCAATGCAAAAGCAGAAAGAGAAAATGCACGATCCGAAAGTTTGCTGCGCAATATTCTACCCGAGGCCATCATCAGGCAACTAAAAATAAAACAAGAAACCATCGCCCAAAAGTTCGACAATACCACCATTCTGTTTGCTGATATTGCCGGTTTTACTCCCATTGCCGAAAAATCAAGACCCGAGGAGGTGATAAACTTCCTCAACGACATTTTTACCCGTTTCGACAATCTTACTGACAAATTTGGAGTGGAAAAAATCAAAACCATAGGCGACGCTTATATGGTTGTTTGCGGTGTTCCATTGGAGCGCGAAGGTCATGCTGAGGTAGTATCTGAACTGGCTTTGGCCATGATGGATGAAATGGATGGCTACAACGCAGAGAGTGGAGCAGAAACCACCATTCGAATTGGCATTCACTCCGGTCCGGTGGTGGCCGGTGTTATTGGTACCAAAAAATTCGCGTACGACATTTGGGGTGATACGGTGAACACAGCAAGCCGAATGGAGTCGAACGGTGTACCTGGTAAAATTCAGATTAGCGAAGCAACTGCAGCACTATTAGGAGGAAAATTTCGTATGAGTTGCAGAGGTGAAATCGAAATTAAAGGTAAAGGTTTAATGACAACTTATTTTATGGAATCGAAGATATAATGTGATGAAAATGGCTGTCTGCCATGCAAACAGCCATTGTAATTCTTTTTTGAAATACTATTCGAGCTCACTGAAATATTTGATGAACTGTCCAGTTTAGTGCGTTTGAACTTAATTCTTTTGCTTAACCAATTAGCGTTTTTTGTTATATTATCAAGTTCACTATTTTCTCATACTTTTCCCTTGATATTTCGGCTACGCTCAATACAGGTGAAAAGTACCAAAAAATCAAGACATGGTTCGGCTGCGCTCACCAGCCAAATATGCTTCCTCCCGCTCTAGCCGTTTAATGAAAAAACGAACAAAGTCGTGTTTTGTCAGCGCAGGCACTTCTCCTTTGGCCGACAAACCATAGCGTCGAGAAGCAAACCTGAATCTGGTCTTCGGGTGGTTTGCTTCTTTCGCCCTTTGTTGTTTTTTCTATCAAACGGCTATTCACGCCCGGGTTGGCTCGGCTCTAGTGAGCGGAGTCGAACTACATTTTTGTCGGGCCCGCCCGCGACGCTCTATCTCCAATGACACATTAACTGGTTGTGACCCCTGGGGGGAAGCATTGCGATTGAAAACACAAAATCTCATGAAAAACGAAACGCCGCGGGGGGAGTCAACGAGCGCGTAAAAAGCAGCATGAGCGGCCCATAAGGGGGGATGTGCGACAAGCGAATGCTGATTTCTTGCTCGTTGCACCCTTTTTTGGTTACTTTTTTGGGTGAACAAAAAAGTGACAACAATGAACCTGCTTTTTTGGAGCTATGCTTAGTGATATAGAAACACGAACTGAACAGTGATAATAATTTGGTTGGTGCAGCTAACTATAGTGTTTTTTTTAATCAATTCAAGTTGATTAAGTGCCATTAACGCCTGCGCAAACTTATTGTGGGACTCATTATAAGATATAATGAAACAACAATGGCTGTCTGCCATGCAAACAGCCATTGTAATTCTTTATTGAAATACTATTCGAGCGAACTGAAATATTTGATGAACTGGGCACGTTCGTAGGTTTGCGGGTCGGCAATATTGGCATACGAAAGTTTTCCCCTGAATTCATTTATCGTGCGGTAATTATGGTCTTTCATCCACTCCTGAAGTTCG
>JAGOEF010000205.1 GCA_017997855.1 Bacteroidales bacterium | reverse complement strand
GCATAGGAGTTTTAAATCGGAAGATGACCAAAGCTTTACACTTCCATCCCATGATGCCGTGGTCAGGTAACGACCATCACGGCTAAGTTTCACATCAATTACATAATTACTGTGTGCCAGGGTTTTGTTTATAAGGGTTGCCGTGAGTAAATCCCATTTTTGAATGGTTCTGTCCCACGATACGGAATAAACATACTTATTATCCGCCGAAATTGCGGCTGCCTCAACAATCCAATCGTGCCCCTGATAACGGCTTTGCAGCGAAAATGTCGGGGTTTTCCAAACAGCAGCCGTTTTATCGTTCGAAGTAGAAACTAAAAAACCGGCATCGGGGCTGAACCGGACGTCGCAAACCGCATCATTGTGAGCCTTAATGGCTTTTAGTGGTTTCAGTGTAGATGCGTCCCACACAATCACATTGCCGGATTTATCGCCTGAGGCAATCCATCGCCCATCGGCAGAAATATCAATACAGTTAACATCCGAATCATGCTTTTTCAATTCCGAAAAACTAGATAAATCGTTTATATCCAAAATAAGAACACGACCATCGCTGCACGACACTACCACATGGTTTCCATCGGGATAAAAAGCTGCATCACGATAACCGGTACCCGCTGCCGAAAAAACTCCCAACAGTTTAGCATCCGGGGTACTCCAGAATTTCAGCGAATTATCTTCACCGATACTCATGGCCTTTGTTCCATCACGATTGACTGCCACTGCATTCAGTAAAAAAGCATGTGGCTCGGTAGTCGATTCAAGAGCTCCGTTGCCCATATCCCAAAAGACCGCCCTATTGGCATCGAACTGCATCTGATCCCAATGTCCGGCCATCAGAATTCCCGTGTTCTCACAAACATCAACTCCCGACAATTTATGAATATGGCCGGTGTAATAGCGGATAATACTTCCTGTTTTTACATCCCACAACTTCACGGTTTTATCGGTACCACAGGTGGCAATATATCGGTCGTCAGTCGAAAATTCAGCATCATACACCAAAAAATTATGGGCATTCATTTCGTGAATCAATTCAAACTTTTTAAGACTCCAAATCTTCAATTTGCCATCCATCCCCGAAGTTGAGAACCATTGCATATCGTGAGAGAAACAAACATCCGAAACCGGCGAATCATGGGCTTTTACCTCTCGTATCAGCGCGTATGATGGCAAGGAGAAAAATTTAACCATACCATCGCTGCTGCAACAAGCGAGCATGTCGGATGCACTGCTGAAACACACATCGTTGGCAAAACCCTGAAAATTAAATTCCTGAATTATTTTGCCATTGGCAGGATTCCACAGTTTCACACTGCCATCGTTCGATGCCGAAGCAAGGTATTTTCCATCGGGCGATAGCTGGATTTCGTTAATTTGCTGTGAATGCGCCTTAATCTGCATGATTTGCTCGTGCGAGGTCGCATCGAACACCAGAATTAAACCTTGCTTAGTGTCGGAATATAGTCGGTTGGATGCACTGTCGTAAACAATACAATTCACTCCTTCGCCAAATACCGATAAAGTCTCGGTGGTTTCGAGCATGCGTTCTGTAATACGTCCATCCCATCCCACCGTAAATATTTTAGTCATATCGGGCGAAAACACGGCTTTATTGATAGCATATGCCGATTGATAACGCCGTAGCTCATAACCGGTTTTCACATCCCATAATATCATATTTTTATCGAGCGAACAGGTAATTATAAACCGGCCATCCTGCGAAAAACCACATGATCTGATAAACTCGGTATGACCGATAGGTAGTACGACCCTGACTTCCTGGTTATCACCTGCAGTGGTTTGCGGTTTTGCAGAACCCGATAAAAAAAACAACGCTCCCGAAAGAAGCGCTGCCCATTTGATTGTATAATTCATAATATGCTTGTTACTAAACAGTCTGTTAAGTTTCGCTATCAGGCATAAACGCTTACCATATTTTGAAATCGTTGTTCAGGTTTTCTTTTCTTGAGGTAGGTTGCTGTTTACCATTACTAAGAATTTTTACCTCATCGAAAATAAAATTACGAAGTTCCGATACCGAAACAAATCCATCCTTATTAACATCAGCCTGGTTCTTTTTAAATGCCTGAATCAAAGAATAGGTAAAAATACCATTTTCGATATCCTCGTTTTCGAGGGCATATCCGCCCCCGGCAGCTGCTGAAATAACCACTGCCCCGGTACCCTTACGTAAATCGGCAAACATAATGCGCATCAGCTCAAATGAGTTTTGCAAACCGGTTTTCGGCATGGTTTCACCTCGCGTTTCGAACATGGTTACGCCACGTTGGTTGTCGCCTACTACATTTTCAACAACAAAATCGTCATCCTTATCAATTTCACCTGAGTGGCATGCATCCATCAGAAACAACTTGTTGCGTGCCGGAATTCCATCGAGCAAGCCTTCGAGCTCTTCGTAATTCAATCCCCGTTCCGACGGCTTTTTGAAGTCAATATCGGTGGTAGCGAAGTAAAAGTCGAGGTTATCGTCGAGTAAACCGTGCCCGGCGATATGTACAATCACATAATCGTCGGGTTTACTGTTCATCAGCCGGGTTTTAGCGTTCAACACATTGTCGCGGGTACAACTGGCGTTATAGAAAGAATCGACATATACGGTACCATAGGCACTTTCGCGCTTTTTGAACAATTTGATGAAACCGGTACCATCGTTAACGGTGTATCGCAGGTTATATTTTGATGCCTGATATTCAGAGACTGCAATTGAGACAAGATACAAATCAGGTTTACGTTTTTGCTGTGGTTCATAATACACTTCGAATTCCTCCTTCAGTGATTCGATACCGATGTTGTTGAGGCAGGAAACCTGTATCACATTGCGGCCTGCCGAAAGGGGCAACACAACATTTTCATCGGCTTTTTTGCCATGCTGATCTTTTAACGATTTACCACGCGTCCCATAGTAGGGTACGTCGTTCACCCAAATATTTAGACGATCGAGTTCGTGTAATTTATCGCTCATCGAAATATTGAGGTTCAGGTTTTCATTACTGGTTTTATAATCGATTTCACGAATATTTGTCACGCTCAGCTCAGGCAGGTTCATCTCACCTTTCAGCATTTCTTCGGTAAACCCAGATTTACTGAGTCGTTTCAGGTAGGCTTTGTGATATAATGCAATAATATCGGGTTTAAATATTCCCAGTTTTTCCATTACCAAATCGGGACGGTTATATTTCAGGTCGAACTGCTCGGCGGGCAACACCTTACCATTGTAATTAAATCCCAGTCCCGTGAGTGCATCACCCTGTGCCATATAGTAATTATCGGGGGTAATAAACACGAGTTTACCCTGATCGACAACATATACCGTCATTATTTTCTCGCCGGTTTCGAGGTTCCAGATAATCATCGAAGCATCTTCGGCGCTGCTGACAAGGTAATTCTTCTCACGAATAATTTCCAGGTCGTTTATAAAACCCCTATGCCCTTCGTATTTCACAGTTTTACCCCTCGAAGTGCGGCTAATTGTAAATCCGGTACACGAAAAAATATCTCCGTCGTTCATATCCTTTTTAACCAGATACTCGTTGGTCATACTTTTTTCGTTCATCGAAACAATAATCATTTTATTTGGGTTAAAAGCCTGACCCGAGAAGCCGCCACGAACTGAACCGGAACCCTGTTCATCGTATCCGGTAAGCGTCACCTTAAACGATTGGGCCACATCGTTGTTTTCGCCCATTCCCCAAAATTGTTTATCATCGTCGAAGTACAACTGATAAAAGCGGTGGGTATTGTCCTTTTTCATCAGACCCTGATCAGGCTGACGTTTCTTGCGTTTTTCCTTGGGTTGCTCCAGATTGAGGTTACTAATCGAGGATACTTTCATCATCGGGTTGGGTTTTCCCCAGGTACCACCTGACCAAACAATCTGCTGGCCATCGGGACTGACAGCAACTGCATATACGTTTTCATCGAAAAGCAGTTTGCTACCTTCGGCATCGGTGGCTTTGGCCTGAATGGCTTTAATGTTAAAGGTCTGGCTCAGTTTAGAGGTATTAGGATGAAGTGTAAAATATTGCAGGGGCATCATATTTTCAAAATCGACAACGGCAGCCCTGTTATCGCTTCCGGCAGTTGCCACACACATTTTATTGGGTGTAAAGGCCACATC
>JAGOEF010000204.1 GCA_017997855.1 Bacteroidales bacterium | reverse complement strand
ATATTACCCATTTCGACAGTAAAAACCTGGGGAAATTCAAACCATCGCAGCCATAATTTTATTTAACCAATGATGTTAATAATTTTGTATTTGTAGCGATAAGGACGTATATGAAATAGATTACTTTTGTTTCGAAATGATTATTTAACCTGTAACTCTATTTTGTTGTTATGAAAACTTTATTAAAATCAACAATAGCCATTGCTTTTATACTTTTTACATCATTACATGTTTTTTCGCAATGGGCGGTGTGCACCCCGGAACCTTCGGTAACCGACCCGGAAGGTGTGGGCGTAAGATATCCCTATTTACTGCCGGTAGGCTTCAATAACGAGCCGTACCATACAGTTCTTACCATTATTTCGCCGGTAAGTGCCGAAACATGGGGGAACTTTGATGTTACCATCACACGCATACAACTTACAACCATAACCAATATACCCGAAGGTCTTGACTGGGAAACCAATTCAGGCAACGAAGATGATTATATGTACGGCGGAGAAAAGTATTGTTTGGTACTTCAGGGAACACCCAACAGCATACCCGGAATCCGCACCGTTGAAGTTTATGCCAATGCATGGATACGATTGCTGTTTGAATTTGCCGCTCCGGGGAATCCGCAAATGGGCGGAACCGTAAAATACACCTTATGTCATGAACTCAATCTTGAATTGGGAAATGATACGACAATAACAACCAATGGTTTATTCAACCTGAATGTAAACCAAGGCAACGATTATCATAAATACCTGTGGCAGGATGGATCAACCAACCCAAGCTTCACAGTAAGAGGATCTGATTTGGGCGTAGGTGTACACAAAATCAAAGTTACCGTTTCCGACACCGTTGGCACCACCGGAATTCATACCGGTAGCGAAACCCGTTGCTTCAAATCCGACAGTATTTCAGTTACCGTGGTCAATGCCAATAGCATCGATTTGACTGCTTCCGGAAAACTTCAGATATTTCCCAACCCCGGAGATGGTAAAATCGCGGTAAACATTCCTGCTGAGTTTATTGGCTCCCGTTTATCGGTTCTCGATACAAAAGGAAGTATTGTATTTGATGCCCTACTCGAAGACAAAGAGAGTTATTTCGATCTGAGCGGACTTTGCAAAGGAATGTATATTGTAATGCTTACGGGTGAAGAACTCAATACAGTAACGCGACTTATCATAGAATAACAGTTACAAAGCCTCTTGCGAAATGCAATAAAATTTGCATATTCGCAATATGAAGTTCCTCGTTAAAACCCTGCGCCAGCATTTCAGGGAAGATTTTTCGCTTACCGCATTTATTGCCATGCTGTTATTTGCAGGCTTGTTAATTGTCTTAAATTCACTCTTTTCGGCAGAACAATTTGTAACTCAAAAATTTAGTTATCGCTATTGGATATACCCCATCGAAACCGGAAAAAACCTGCTGGTTTACTGGAGTAGTGTTGCTTTATTGCATGCATTGGGCACAGTAAAGATACGCGAATGGCGCCGGTTTCTGCTCCTGGGTTCTCTGGCAATACTCATATACAGCATCTACAGCGTTTTTTACGGTTATATCTGTGTAGTGTTGCATAGTCCTGCCCCATGCCGGATTTGGCTGCATTACGTAAGTGAAAACATATCAGGGCTCATTACCCTGGGTTTACCAATGTTCCTGATTTACCGCCTGTGGCAAAAAAACGAACTCAAGAGTTTTTACGGTCTTCACCTGAATCAAATTGTCTGGACGCGTTACCTCGACGTAATTTTGCTGATTGTAGCTGTCATGTATGGCGCCATGTACCTGCCGGGTATACAAGAGTATTATCCGATACTTGATTCGTCGTATTTCAGGGTTTGCGCCGATTACCTCGATGTGCCACGCTGGCTTACCGCAATTGGATTTGAATTATCGTACCTGATAGATTTTGTTTGGATTGAATTGTTCTTCAGGGGTGTACTCGTAATCGGCATGGTTCGATATTTAGGTAAACATGCCATCCTACCCATGGCTGTGCTCTATGTGGTCATTCATTTTGGAAAACCACTTCCCGAAATTATTTCTTCCTTTTTTGGCGGATATATTCTTGGTGTGGTGGCCTATCATACCCAAAACATCAGGGCAGGAATTATTCTGCATGTAGTGCTTGCCTTTTCGGCTGAATTATTCGGCTACCTGCTGCTTGATTAAACAAAGACGGGTTACTTCAGGCAACAATACAACATCACCCGAATTGATTACCTTTGCAAAAAAAATACTATGATAGTTTCGATGACCGGCTATGGAAGGACAAAACTCACCTTCAACAACAAAAACATTACCCTTGAGTTAAAATCGTTGAACAGTAAGCAAGCCGACGTGTCGTTGCGGATACCCAGCTATTACCGCGAAAAAGAATCCGAAATCCGCGAATCAATTATCAGCGTTATGCAGCGCGGTAAAATCGACTTTGCCATGTATGTGGAACTGGGCGGTGCAAACGTGCAAACTTCCATTAACGAGGAGCTGGCCTCACACTACCTGTCGATGCTTTCGGAAATTTGTCGGAAGAACAACATTGAACCCGGACCCGAACTTATGGTTCCGGTACTCCACATCCCTGAGGTTACTCAGTCGAACAACGAAGTGCTTGGCGACGAAGAATGGCATGTGCTGAAAAGTGCCATCGACAATACACTGCAACAGTTGCAGGAATTTCGAATACACGAAGGCAATGTTATTGGGGCTGATATCATACACCGTGTCGAAAAAATTCTCAGTCTTATTTTGGAAGTCGAAATATTTGAACCGGAACGCATTCTGCACATTCGTGAAAAACTTGCTCAGCAACTTGACGAATTACAGCGTCAGGTTCAGACCGATCCCGGACGGCTTGAACAGGAATTGATTTTTTATATTGAGAAACTTGATATTACCGAAGAAAAGGTGCGACTGAAAAAACATTGCGAGTACTTTCTGGCAACCTGTCGCGGAGACGAAATGGCAGGCCGTAAACTGGGATTTATTGCACAGGAAATGGGTCGTGAAATCAACACCCTCGGCTCAAAGGCCAATAATTCCGAGATTCAAATGCTGGTAGTACAGATGAAGGACGAGCTCGAAAAAATTAAGGAACAACTACTTAATGTATTGTAATCAGTGTATGCACCAACTCATTTTCGTCATACTGATTTCGATTATTGTTATTGGGTATATTGCAGGGCAATGGCTTTCCTGGCTTAATATACGCCACTCACGAAATCCGGTTCCTTCAATTCTCCAAGGTATTTACGATAACGATAAATATGCCCGGCAACAAGATTATATGAAATCGAATTTCCGTTTCGACAGTATTCAAACGGCTTTTTCGACAGTGGGTATTCTTGTTTTACTTTTTACCGGTGCTTTTGTCTGGCTCGACGACATCCTTCGAGGCTATTTTATCAACGAAATCTGGCTTTGTGCTGCGTTTTTTGCCGTACTGGCTTTTGCTGCCGATATTGCTTCCATTCCATTCGATGCTTACGACACCTTTGTTATCGAAAAAAAATACGGGTTCAACAAAACCAGTTCTAAGACATTTATTTTCGACCGTTTGAAATCGTGGTTTCTTATGGCAGCAATGGGTGGTGGATTGCTGTTGATTATTACATTGGTTTACATGCTTGCGGGCGAATGGTTCTGGCTCATTGCCTGGGCTGTTTTCTTTGTGGTAAGCCTGTTGATGAACGTATTCTATTCCGACCTGATTGTGCCTCTGTTCAATAAACAAAAGCCCCTCGACGAAGGCCCGTTACGCGAAGCCATAAGTAGTTTTGCAGCAAGCACAGGCTTTAGTCTGAAAAAAATTATGGTTATCGACGGATCGAAACGTTCAACAAAAGCCAATGCGTATTTTGCCGGTTTCGGCTCCCGTAAACGGGTGGTTCTTTACGATACGCTGATTGAAGAAATGACCACTGAGGAAATTGTCGCAGTACTCGCCCACGAAATCGGGCATTATAAGAAAAAGCACATCATCACCATGTTGTTCATTTCGACCTTTGTAACCGGTCTTACACTGTTCTTCATGTCGCTGCTGCTGAAATATCCGGTTTTCACACAGGCATTGGGGTTCGAAAATCACAGTTTCCATTCCGGTATCCTAATCTTTGGGATTCTATTTGCCCCGGTATCTGCAGTTCTTGGTATAATT
>JAGOEF010000203.1 GCA_017997855.1 Bacteroidales bacterium | reverse complement strand
GCTGAAAAATTCGTTGCCGCCATCGGGAATTATTTTTTTAGCCACCTGGTGCAGCGATTCGCGACGCGAAGTACCCCGGTTTTTTAAAATTGTGGATATGGCCAAATGGTGCCCCGACAATTTTACGTTGTATTGCCTCGACCGCGAAAAAAAGCTCGAAGGAGTTGATGTTGCCTCGTACAACATCGAATATGTGCCCACGTTTATTATGGTCTCGGTATCTACGGGCGAAGAACAGGGCCGAATAATTGAAACTCCCAACGAAAGCCTCGAAGGCGATTTGCTGAGGATATTGGGAGAATAATCAAAGCCTGGAACCGCATTGGACTCACACGCAAAAAATAAAATTGTCAACGACCCGGTGTACGGGTTTATCAATATTCCGCATGGCATCGTTTACGACCTGATCGAGCACCGCTATTTTCAAAGATTGCGCTATATCAGGCAACTGGGGCTTACCGGACTGGTTTATCCCGGAGCAGTACACACACGCTTTCAGCATGCCCTGGGTGCCATGCACCTGATGGGGCTGGCCATCGACGTGTTGCGCCACAAAGGGCACAGCATCAGCGATGCCGAAGCCGAAGCGGCATTGGTTGCCATTCTGTTGCACGACATCGGTCACGGGCCTTTTTCGCATGCGCTGGAATTCAGCATTGTTCCCGGTGTATCGCACGAAAAACTGTCGGTGATGATGATGGAACAGATGAACCGCGACTTTGACGGAAAACTCGAACTTGCCATCAGGCTTTTCAGTCAGCAATATCCAAAAAAATACCTGCACCAACTGGTATCGAGTCAGTTAGACATGGACCGCCTCGACTACCTGAACCGCGACAGTTTTTTCACCGGTGTGTCGGAGGGTGTGGTAAGTTACGACCGGATTATTAAAATGCTGGAGATTGTAAACGGGGAGTTGGTGGTTGAAGCCAAGGGAATATACAGTATCGAAAAGTTTCTGATTGCCCGCAGGCTGATGTACTGGCAGGTGTATCTGCACAAAACGGTGCTCGCGGCCGAATTGATGCTGGTTCAGGCGATGAAAAGAGTACGACACCTGATTTCGGAGTCAAACACTATTTCTGTCCCCGAAAACCTAAGGTATTTTTTGCAGCGCGATGGCTTTGACAACGAGAACGAACTTATCGAAAGTTTTGCCCTGATTGACGACTCCGACATTCTGGTTGCACTGAAACAATGGAGCGGAAGTAAAGATTTTGTACTGCACTATTTATCTTCAGGCCTGGTGCACCGCCGGCTGTTCAAGGTAATTACCGACAATAAACCGTTTGTGCCGGCCGAAGTGGAACGCATTCGCAGCATAACTTCGCGCGAGTTGGGAATTAGTACAGCAGAGGCTGAATATCTGGTTTTTACCGATATTGTTTCGAATAACGCCTACAGTTTCGCCGACGATCAGATTAACATTCTTATGCAGGGAAGAATAGTTGATATCACCCGGGCGAGCGATATGTTCAACCATTCGGTGCTGAGTAAAACAGTTACCAAGTATGTGTTGTGTTATCCGAAAGATATCATCACAGCACTATAAAATCAAGAATTTTGACTCACTGATACCAGATCCGGCAAAGCGCCTTGGCGTTCTGGCGAGAACATTTCATGCAAAGCCGAGAAGTCGCAAAGCCCTGTAATTTACACCACTGATTTACAGGCCTAATTCCTTTAAGTTTTCATTAGGTATTTTTTTCATTCGAAACTATGGTTTTGTGGCAATAAGCCATTACATTTGAAACAAATTAATTAAAAACCGATTTGTTATGAAGAAATTGTTTTTACTATTCATGGCTTTTGCAGTTCTTTCGGCAGGATATGTTCGTGCCGACGAAGGTATGTGGCTCTTGTCGCTCATCGGCAAAAACTACGACGACATGAAAGCCAAAGGGTTTAAGCTTACACCCGAAGATATCTACAGTATCAATCAGGCTTGCATTAAAGATGCCATTGTGGGCTTCAGCAACAAAGGACGTCCGTTCTGGCATTTCTGCAGCGGCGAAATTATTTCGGACAAAGGGCTGGTGCTTACGAACCACCACTGCGGTTTCGGATATATCCAGCAACACAGCAGCCTTGAGCACGACTATCTGAAAGACGGATTTTGGGCCTACAGCTACGATCAGGAACTTACCAACGATGGACTTTGTGCCGAAATACTGGTGCGCATCGAGGATGTTAGTGCTACCATACTAAACAGTCTGAAACCCGGAATGACTGAGGAAGAACGCAAAGCGGCCATCAAAAACGTTTCTGACGAACTGATAAAAAATGCCGAAGCCGGCACAAACTACAAAGTACAGGTTACTGATATGTTCGACAATAACCAGTTTTTCATGCTGGTGTACGAAATTTACGAAGATGTTCGTCTGGTAGGAGCTCCTCCGTCAGCCATGGGTAAATTCGGCGGCGACACCGACAACTGGATGTGGCCCCGCCATACGGCCGATTTCTCGATGTTCAGGATTTATACCGCTCCGGGCGGAAAACCGGCACCCTACGCCAAAGAAAATGTTCCCCTGAAACCCCGTCACAGCTTACCGGTAAGCGTTGGTGGAGTAAAAGAAGGTGATTTTGCCATGGTTCTCGGTTTTCCGGGTACCACCGAAAGATATCTGACCTCGTTCGGACTGAAAGAAACCATGGATATTACCAACACATGGCGCTATAACATCCGTACCGTGAAACTCGACATCCTGCGCGAAGACATGAAAGCCGATCCAAAAGTACGCATTCAGTATGCTGCCAAACACAACCGCAGCTCGAATTACTGGAAATACAGCCACGAACAAAATATTGCCCTTAAAAAACTGAAGACCATGGACAACAAGCTTCAGATTGAAAATGATTTTACGGCCTGGGTAAATGCTGACCCAAAACGCAAAGAAACACACGGCGAAGCCCTGAACATCATCAAAGGGGTTTATGAAGGCCGGGCTACCGAAGCCTATGTAAGACAGTTTATTATCGAAGCCCTGATATCGGGACCCGAAATGCCTTGGTTTGCCTATCAGATGAGCAATCAGATTGCCGGTATAAACGACAAAACCACCGAGGCTGATAAAGACAAAATGCGGGCATCGGTGAAGCAATTTTATAAAGACTTCAATCCTCCCACCGACCAGAAATTGGTTGCTGCACTGTTTGCTTATTTTGCTGCCAATGTCGAATCGCAGTATCATCCTTCGGTATTTACCACGATTGCCAAGAAATATAAAGGCTGTTACGAACGCTTTGCAGCCGATATGTTTGCCAAATCAATTTTTACCAGCGAAGAAAAAGTGCTTGCCATGATTGACAAACCCAATGCTAAAAAACTGGCAGCCGACCCCGCAGTAATTGCCGGAACTTCAATTTACGAGCGTTATTCCGAAATCAATAAGGCTTTCCGTCAGAAAAGTCAGGGACTTGAAAAAGGAGAGCGCCTGTTTACCGATGGCATGATGCAGATGTATTCGGGCAAGAACCTGTATCCCGACGCCAACAGCACCATCAGGCTTACTTATGGCAATGTGCTGGGCTACAAACCATCGGACGCTGTTACCTACAAACACACGACTACTCTTAAAGGCGTTATCGAAAAAGAAGACCCGAACAACGATGAATTTGTCGTTCCCCAGAAACTGAAAGATTTGTATTATGCCAAAGATTTTGGTCGTTACGCCGATAAAGACGGCAACCTCGTGGTTTGCTTTATCACCAACAACGACATCACGGGCGGCAACTCGGGGTCTCCGGTGCTTAACGGTAAAGGAGAACTTATCGGAACGGCCTTCGACGGCAACAGCGAAGCCATGTCGGGCGATATTGATTTTGAGGAAAACCTGCAGCGCTGCATCAACCTCGACATTCGCTATACACTGTTTATTATCGATAAATATGCCGGCGCCAGCAACCTGATTAAAGAAATGAAGATTGTTGAATAATCATTCCCGGTAATTTTCATGCAAAACCCTGTCAGTATGGCGGGGTTTTGTTTTATTACCACCCCTGTCATGCTGGGTAGTGGAGCGTAGCGGAAGACTAATCGAAGCATAGGCAGGGGTGTTGGAGAAGAATGGCGGCTTCGGATTCACCCTTCGATGACCGCTTCACTACGTTTCGCTACTCAGGGTGACAACCGGCAAGGATGGCAAAACAATAAGTTAGG
>JAGOEF010000202.1 GCA_017997855.1 Bacteroidales bacterium | reverse complement strand
AGAAACAACACGTACACATAAACATGCATATAGGGAACTGCCTGAATACGGTAGAAAAACAGTACCTGAAGTGCGATGCACACCAAAAACCAGATGACATATTTCAGGTTGCTATTGATCATTGCCTGCTTCGAGTTCCTGAATTTCGTTTTTATTACGGTTTTCTACCACATACACATGCTTCAGACTTGCAAAATCAGTAAATAGCTTCACATTAATTTCGTATAGGCCCGATGAACTGATTTTCTGAAATCCATCCACTATCCCCACCGGGATATCGGGTGGGAAAATTGCGGAGAAGCCACTGGTTACAATAGTATCACCCACTTTCACCTCAACATGTACAGGGACTTCGGCCATACGTGCAAAACGGTAATCGCTTCCACTCCACGATAAGGAACCAAAATAATCGTTGCGGCTGATTTTTACACTCAGCTTAAATCCGGTATTGATAATTGGAATAACGGTTGCATAGTTTGCGCTGCAATTATACACTATACCCACAACGCCCAGAGAACCGGTAACGCCCATATCTTTTGAAATTCCTTGCGCAATGCCTGCATCAATGGTGATGAAATTCTTCTGATTCCAGATGCTGTTGTTGATAACATCCGCCTTATAGTAGTAATAATTTACATTGCTGGAGTCAACTTCAAAAAAACGGCTGTAAGCACTGCGTTGTTCTAACTCGTTTTTCAGGCGTCGGTTTTCGTCGGCGAGCAGTTTATTTTCGCGTGCAAGACTAAAATAAGACGTTACACCCGACCAGTTTTTTTGTAGTTTGCCGACAAACAGTTCCGCTGAATTGCTGAATACTGTGCGCTGATAATGGTTGTTTACCACAATCATAACCACACATATCACCTCTAAAATTACAAATAAAAAAGTAGCATGATAGCGAAGGATAAACCGAAGAAGGCTTCTCATTTCACTCTATCTTAAGCTAACGGATGAGGAACTGGAATTTGTCAACATTCTTGAGGGCAATACCTGTTCCACGGGCTACCGCATGAAGCGGATCTTCCGAAACATGTACGGGAATGTTGGTTTTATCGCTCAAACGCCTGTCGAGACCCCGAAGCAATGCTCCACCACCGGCCAGATAAATTCCTCTGACAAAAATATCGGCATACAATTCGGGCGGTGTTTGTTCAAGCACAGCCATAATCGCAGTCTCAATCTTCGAAATCGATTTATCAAGGCTATGCGCAATTTCCTGATACGATACCGGAATTTCGATGGGAAGTGCTGTCATCTGATGCGGACCCCTGACAATATAATCGGGAGGAGGATTATCCAGGTTAGGGATGGCAGCTCCTACGTTAATTTTAATTTCTTCGGCAGTGCGGTCACCAATTCTTATATTGTGCTGATGGCGCATGTATTCCTGAATGTCGTCGGTAAATTCATCACCGGCAATACGTATCGATTTATTGCAAACAATACCACCCAGCGAAATTACCGCAATTTCGGTGGTACCACCTCCTATATCAACTACCATGATTCCGCCGGGAGCTTCCACGTCCATACCAATACCAATTGCTGCGGCCATTGGTTCATAAATCATATAAACTTCGCGGGCACCGGCATGTTCCGAAGAATCGCGCACAGCCCTTATTTCGACTTCGGTACTACCCGAAGGAATGCAAACCACCATTTTGAGCGATGGGGTAAACAGCGGGCGTTTTTTGTTAATCATTTTAATCATGCCCCTGATCATCAGCTCAGCAGCATTAAAGTCGGCAATCACACCATCGCGCAGCGGCCTTACAGTACGAATTCCCTGGTGGGTTTTACCATGCATTTCGCGCGCTTTTTTCCCTATCGCAATCAGCTTTCCCGACCTTTCGTCGAGGGCAACAATCGAAGGTTCATCAACCACAACCTTATCGTTGTGAATGATTATGGTGTTGGCAGTACCTAAGTCAATGGCAATTTCCTGTTGCAAAAACGAAAATAATCCCATGTTTTCAAATCAATTAAATTTACAATTCCGGCACGGCAGCAATATGTTTACAGCCCTGCTGACAAGCGGGTAAAGATACAAACTAATAAATTTAAATCATACAACTTTCAGAATTTATTTTTGTGCTCTAAAATCCTTGTCTATCATAGGATTTTATCAATCAGAAATCAAAAAAAGAACAGGTTGCCGCTTAGCAACCTGTTCGTAAAACAAATAATAAAAAATATTTGGTAGTCAAAAACAGTTCATAGAAGTTAATAAGCAGACTAAGCCTTACAACGAGAAGATATATGCCGTCAGATTCGACTCGGGTTTCAGGTCCAGTTTCTTACGCAGCCTTGTTCTGGCAACCCTTACGCTATCGGCACTCAGGTACAGGATGCCGGCAATATGCTTTGTCGAAAGGTTCAGGCGAAGCAGCGTAGCCAGTTTAATTTCGGATGGGGTAAGGTTCGGATGCCGCGATACCAGGTTGGTCTGAAAATCGGGGTTCACACTGTTGAAGTGATCCTCGAGCTGCTTCCACGAATCGGTGTGCAACTTATTCTCGATGACTTCGCGCAGTTCGATGAGCTTCGAAACGGGAACCATTTTGTCGTTGCCTTCACCAATAATCTGATTCAGCATCTGTACCACATCAATATTAAACTCGTTGCACTTTACAAGTTTAATGGCACTTTGCACCAATTCAACATCCTTCTGCGAAAGCTCTTTTTTGTGATAATCAACCAATTTCAGCAATGAACGCAATCTGGCTTTCAGTTCGGTTTCGTCGAATGGCTTCCTGATGAAGTCCACTGCACCGGCATTCAAAGTATTCAGCACATAATAATACGATTTCATAACCCCGGTAATCATCACCACCATAATGTGCTGAGTTTCGGGATTTTTCTTCAGTTTCACGAGGGTGGTGTAACCGTCGTTTACGGGCATCTGACAATCGAGAATAATCAGATCCGGCTTCTCGGCAGTAGCAATTTCGATACCCGACCATCCGTTATATGCTGCCAGAATTTCGATAGGCTCATTTTCGAGAATGGTTTTAATGGCTGCAACATTTACAGGCTCATCGTCGATAACTAAAATTTTGTAGGTATTCATGCTTTCATTTTTTTACTTGGTTTATTAACAAAAATAATATTAATTTTATAGATTGATTCACCTTATGAAAAAGGAAACAGATACAATAATGAAGTGTTTTTTTATTTATATTTTTTAAACTTATATTATTATATTTTACATATTTAAACATTTAATATAACCCGAACATGCGTAACAAAAATCAAAATACAGGTGTTAACAACGAAACCGACAGTCAAAATTTATTCGATGCATTCGAAAGTATGATGTATCATGAATTGATGAACAACCTGAATTTCATTGCATTTCCGGTCGAAACCATGCAGCACGACGACAGCATGAAGCTATCGCGGTTTTCGGGCATCCAGATGTTGAGTTTTTTGCAAACCACCCGCTACATTAAAATGTTCGAGAAAGGAGAATTGCAGGAACAAGCGGCTGCCTTGCTTCCGCTCGACCCTGCCCGGCTCGCAGCCGAAAAACTCGAAGCGGTAACTTCGCGGCGACATCAGCGGTTTAGCTTTGGCTACAGCAGCGAGACTGCGGTATTGGCCGACATGCAACTCACCGATTTATTCTGGTTTAATTTGCTGGGCATCGCCGTAAAATTTGCGCCCGATAACAGCGAAATTATTGTTCAGGCTTCGGCATCCGGTAAGCATGTGGGCTATGTGATCAGTTTTCAGGAATCACCCTATACCACAATGCCTGCAGGTCTGAATTGCGACACATTCGCATCGGCCATGCTTCAAAACAGCGGATTTGAACGAACATTGGCGGTTAAGCTGCTGTACTGTAATATTGTACTGAAACCCCACGGATCGGAACTGTCGGTAATAAGCAACAACCAAGCAACACAGATCGATTTCAGAATGAATGCTCACGAAGCATCAACATTTTCGGATAATAATCTTGTAATTTCTGAAGAAATTCCTGATCCCGGACTGCCTGGAAAGCAAAAATCACTGCCCTTATTACAAACCATGAAAGATACGCCAT
This sequence comes from Bacteroidales bacterium, assembly GCA_017997855.1. The sequence continues at coordinate 118 of JAGOEF010000202.1, read as the reverse complement.
TCTATAAATTATCAGCATTGCATTCGTTGGCCGGACAAATTGAACAGGCTTGCGGAAACAAGGCCGGAAACACCATTTCTACATCGTTGCATGCCCTCATCGACAATGGAAATCACGA
>JAGOEF010000201.1 GCA_017997855.1 Bacteroidales bacterium | reverse complement strand
ACCCTAAACAGTACCGGTACGCCTGCCTTGTTTATGCATGCAGCCGATGCCATACATGGTGATTTGGGTATGATACAGCCTGATGATGTGGTAATGTGTATTTCGAAAAGTGGAAACACGCCCGAAATCAAGGTCTTAATACCCCTCATCAGACGCATGGGGAATACACTGATTGCCATGGTATCGGAAACCAATTCCTATCTGGCAACAGAGTCTGATTATGTAATCAGAACTACAGTAAGCAATGAGGCCTGTCCGAACAACCTGGCGCCCACCAGCAGCACAACAGCCCAATTGGTGATGGGCGATGCACTGGCAGTGTGCCTGCTCGAACTCAAGGGTTTTACTCAGGACGATTTTGCCCGCCTGCACCCGGGAGGATCGCTAGGTAAAAAAATGTATCTGCACGTAAGCGATATTTGTAAGATGAACCCGAAACCACAGGTGTCGCCCGATGCAGGAATCGATACCATTATTCTTGAAATAACCGGAAAACTACTGGGAGCCACTGCGGTCACTGATGAAACAGGCAGGCTTCTTGGTGTAATAACTGATGGCGATATACGGAGAATGTTGCAGAGAAACCTCAGCGAAATAGCCCGGCTCAGGGCACGCGATATTATGAACGTGAACCCGAAAACAATCGACGCTGACGAACTGGCCATTCATGCGCTGCGCTTAATCGAGAAACACAATATTTCGCAGGTGATTGTTACTGAAAACGGGAAATACGCAGGGATTGTTCATCTACACGACCTGATTAGAGAAGGATTGGTATAGCTTATTAATGTTGAATTTCTTTTTTTTTATGATAAAAAAAACTGTAAGCGCGATTGTTTTGATGTTAGCAACGGTAATGGTATTACATGCGCAGGACAATCTGATTCCGGCCGATAAACCAAAATTGGTCATTGGTATTGTTGTGGAACAAATGCGTTATGATTACCTGACCCGCTACTGGGATAAATTTGGCGAAAATGGTTTTAAGAAAATGGCTGTATACGGAGCTACATGCCAGAATACCCATCTGAATTATTTTATAACCCAGACATCGCCGGGATATGCAAGCATAGCCACTGGTGCAGAACCTTCGCAAAACGGAATTGTTTCAGACTATTGGTATGTTCCATTGACGGGTAAAAAAGTTTTCAGCACCGAAGACAACAATGCCAAAGGTGTTGGTGGTAAAATCAACTCAGGAAATGCCTCACCGGTTCAGATGCTGGCACCCAGCTTCAGCGATGAAATTAAGCTTGCCAACAGAGGCCGTTCTAAAGTTGTCAGCATTGGTCTTACCAAAATGGGAGCGGTGCTTTCGGCAGGTTTTTCGGCAGATGCTGCCTACTGGTTCTGCACCGAAACAGGAAACTGGATGACCAGCACCTACTACATGCAGGATCTTCCCCGGTGGGCCAAGGACTTCAATGCTCATGAATATCCCAAATTATATCTTGCCCGAACCTGGACTCCCTTGCTGCCCATGGGTGACTATTCCGCCTCGACCGGCGACACAAGTGTGTATGAATACGGTATTGATGGAATGTACAAAACATTCCCGTATGTGTACCCCGAAATTGCAAAAACAGTGAAAAATTACGAACTGATAACCATGATACCTGAAGGAAATACGTTGACGACTGATTTTGCTGTTAACGCCCTGATGAGTGAAAATTTGGGTAAATCAGATAATACGGACTTCCTGTTTGTCAACTACTGTGTTACCGAAAGTACGGGCAAGCTTTTTGGTCCCGATGCGATGGAAACCGAGGATATATACCTGCGGCTCGACAACGAAATTGCCCATTTGTTAAGTGTTCTCGAAGAAACACTGGGTAAAAATAATGTTCTGATTTACCTTACGTCAACCAGCGGTGTAAGTCAGGTTCCTGCCTATTTGCAGGACAATAAACTTCCGGCGGGTATTTTCAAGCATCACTATATTACAGCCCTGCTCAATTCATATATTAAAGCACTTTACAGCGAAGGAAACTGGATTATGGACTTTGCCAATCAGCAAATTTACCTGAACAGACTTCTTATCGAAGACTCCAAGATACCCCTGAGCGAAATGCAGGAGAAAATAGCAGCCTTTATCATTAATAGTGAATCGGTGGCTTATGCATTGGGGGCGCAGAATCTGGCCGTACAAACCTACAACGACGGAGTTCGCAGTAAAATGCAGAATTCCTATCACCCAAAGCGCAGCGGAGATATCATGATTGCGTTGAAGCCCGGATGGTTATACGACATCAGCCATTCGGCTGACCACTGCAGCGGCTATGCCTACGATACCCATGTACCATTATTATGGTATGGATGGAAGGTGCGAAAAAATACCATATACGATGCTGTCAATATAACTGATATTGCTCCGACTATTTCGCAGATGCTGCAAATGCCTATGCCATCGCACTCAAGTGGTAAACCCATACTGGAACTGATAAAAAAGTAAATCATGAAGCATCCTGATTATAAAAGCATTCTGGTAATTCAACAAGGAAAGCAATGCGAAATCTTGTTGAACCGGCCTGAACGTAAAAATGCCATCAACCTCGAAATGCTTCAGGAACTTGACTTTGCATTTGAATGGTTGATGCAGGATAATGAAATTAATGTGGTATTGCTGAAAAGCCCGGATCCTGAAATTTTTTCAGCAGGAGGCGACCTCACCGATATAGCCTCAGTAAGCCCTGATGATGCCTATAATCTGGGTTTGCGGGTACAATCGGTTTTTTCGAAGTTGACCAAGCTACCTCAGATAGTGGTGGCCTGTATGCGTGGTAAAGTGATGGGTGGTGGTGCCGAGTTGTGCCTGTATGCCGATTTTAGAATTGCACACGAAAATATGACGCTGATGTTGCCGGAACTGCGCCATGGTATGATTCCAGGTGCCGGTGGCATCAGTCTTTTGAGCCGGATTGCAGGCATTGGTGACACCTTATTTCTGTTGGCCGGTGGAACTTCGTTATCGGCAGATGATGCTTTGAGGACGGGTATTGTGCAGCATGTTGCCGACAATCAACACTATGATGAATTTGTAAGCAGGACAGCAAGTTTTATGATGGAAACAGAACGTGAGGTTGCAGCAACTGCAAAGCACATTGCCTGGAGTAATCTGAACCGTAGTATCGGCGAGTGCTTATGCATGGAATCACAGGAATTCGGAAGCCTGCTTAACCGGTTTGGAAGAGACAAAATTATTGAGTTCATGAATTCTAAAAAAGCGAAGAAAACCTCCTGAGTCTCGCGTTGAAACGTACTATGAAAGGAAATTCACCACATTACGAAAACTACATTATCAGTGGAATCGGATACGCACTGGGGCGTTATCCAATCGACAACGACGTGATTGCCGGTGCTGTGGATCATGGTTTTTTGTCGGGCTTCGATGCTTCGAGAATTAAAGAATCAGATGCTTACCAACAGGCACTCGAAGCTGAACCCGGACTGCATCCGTTCAGCTATATGGCCGCATATCTGATGGGATTCCGCACGCGGTATTATGTTGTTCCCTTTCCTCCGGTGGCCTCACGCTATAAACATGCCGAAAACAGCTTAGACCTTTGCGTTAAAGCTGTAGAAGCTGCTCTTACCGATTCTGGGGTTCATGCCGAACAAATTGATGCCTGGATGGTATCGACAGCAACACCCCACGAGCAGGCTCCCGGAATGGCCGAAACATTGAAAGGCTTTTTTACAGGTTATCAGAATAAGAAACAATGCATGACCATTACATCGGCTTGTGTGGGATTCAACTATAATATCGAACGAGCCTTATGTTTTTTCAAGGCCCATCCCGAAGCGCGGCATGTCGTGGTGGCTCATAGTGAGGTAATGTCGGAACTTTTGGTGAACGAAACTGATTTTGTACCCTTTGTAACATTTGGTGATAGTGCTGCTGCTGTGGTAGTTAGCCGCATCGATGGTAAACAGAAAGAAGGTATTATTGATGTCGAAAATGGCGAAGACCTGCAGATGATTGACTTTTTGGGAGCCAATCGTAAAGGCGATTTGTACATGAATCCTCGCATGGTAAAACGGCGCGCAGTTCCCAATATTACACGTCTGTCTCTTATACGGATCT